>CANGZG010000074.1 GCA_947458415.1 Comamonadaceae bacterium
ATTTGGCGGTTTGAAGGTCTGCCCGTCGCGTATTACCAAGATTGGCTGAAAGTCGCTTATGAGGAATCCACCCACTTTGTGTTGTTGAGCCAATTGTTACAAGACATGGGCCACGCCTATGGCGACTTTGACGCGCACGATGGTTTGTGGCAAATGTGCGAGAAGACCGCCCATGATGTGGTGGCACGCATGGCGTTGGTGCCGCGCACACTGGAAGCGCGAGGACTCGACGCCACGCCGCTGATTCAAGCCAAATTGTGCTTGAGTGATTCGGTCCATGCCAAATCTTTGCAAGCTGTGCTGGACATCATTTTGCGAGATGAAATTGGTCATGTGGCCATCGGCAACCATTGGTACCGCTGGCTGTGTGAGCAACAACAGTTAGACCCGCTTGAGCACTATCCCTTGCTGGTGGAACGCTACGCAGCACCTCGGCTCAAGCCCCCGTTCAACAACGAAGCCCGCTTGCAAGCCGGGTTCACGCCGCAAGAAATCGATTGGTTGTTGGCTCAGCGCCTGACCTAACCCCTGGGGTGGTGTTGCGCATGCAATTGCTTCAACCGCTCGCGCGCCACATGTGTGTAAATCGTGGTGGTCGAAATGTCAGCATGGCCTAACAACATTTGCACCGCACGCAAATCTGCGCCGTGGTTAAGCAAATGTGTGGCAAACGCATGGCGCAATGTGTGTGGCGACAGCGGCACACGGATGTCTGCTTGTAGCGCATATTTCTTGATCAGCATCCAAAACATCACCCGGCTCATGGCCACCCCGCGCTGGGTCACAAACACCGCAGGGCTGTGCTTGCCACCCAGCAACACGGCTCGCGATTGGGTCAAATAACGCTGCACCCAATCTTCCGCGTCTTCACCAAAAGGCACCAAGCGTTCCTTGTCGCCCTTGCCCGTGATTCGCAACACACCCTCGCGCATGTTCAATGACAACAACGGCAAGTTAACCAATTCACTGACACGCAAACCACTGGCATACAACAACTCCAGCATGGCGCGGTCACGCAGACCCAACGGGGTGTCAGTGTTTGGTGCATTCAGCAACGCTTCAACTTGCGATTCGGTCAGTGTTTCAGGCAAACGCAGCGGTTGCTTGGCTGACAGCAATTTCAATGTTGGGTCTTCCAGCAGGCGGTTGTCGCGCAGCGCCCAGCGATAAAACCGTCGAAACACGGTCATGCGCCGGTTGGCCGATGCGGCGCGTGTGTTGTCATGGCGGTGCGCAAAATACGCTTGCAGATCAGACTCGCTGGCTCGGGATAAATCGGTGTGCTGGGTCAATAACCAGCCCGCCAATGCATTCAAGTCACGTCGATAAGCAGCCAAGGTCAAGGCCGACAAACCATCTTCCAACCACACACTGTCCATGAAGGCATCGATCAGTGGATCGATGGCGTCAGTCGAGCTTGAGTTTTTGCGCATCGACCACTTTCTTGTAGACCTCGTATTCGGCCTTGAGTTGCGCGGCAAATTCTGACGGGCTGTTGGCCACCACGCGAGAGCCGGTGGCTTCAATCCGCTTGATCACGGCCGGGTCTTGCAAGACTTTTCGCACGGCTGCATTGAGTTGCGCCACCAACGGCGCTGGCATGGCTTTGGGGCCCCAAATGCCATAGAGCGCAGGTCGGTTCACGGGCGCCATGCCCAGTTCTTTGAACGTGGGCACATCGGGCAGTTCAGCCACCCGTTCGGGCGCGGCCACCGCCAAGGCCACCAAGCGCTTGCCTTGGATGTGAGGCAACGCAGAAGGCAGGTTGTCAAAAATGATCGGCACCTGGCCACCCACCGTGTCGCGCAACGCAGGTCCGGCGCCGGCATACGGAATGTGCACCACAAATGTGTTGTTCAATTGTTTGAACAACTCCATTTGCAAATGCCCAATGCCGCCGGTACCAGAGGATGCGTAATCGTATCGCCCAGGTTTGGCTCGCAACTCTTTCAAAAAACCGGCCATGTCTTTGGCGGGAAACGAAGGGTGAATGGCGAGCACATTCGGTGTGGCCACCATGTTGATGACCGGCGTGAAATCGGTCAATGGCTTGTAAGCAATCGCTGGATTGATGGCTGGGTTGGTCGCCGCACTTGACGCCGTGGCCAAGCCCAAGGTGTAGCCATCGGGTGCCGCGCGTGAAACCTCCAGAGCGCCGATCACGCCACCGCCACCGGCTTTGTTTTCAACCACCACGGGTTGTCCCAACGCTTTGCCCAACGGGTCTGCGACGATGCGGGCAATCAAATCGGTGCTGCCCCCCGGCGCAAAAGGCACCAACAAGCGAATGGGCTTAGACGGGTAGGTTTGCGCGAATGCGCTGCCCAGCATGCACACACAAGCCCATGCGAGCAGGGTTTTGACCATGCGTTGACTTGTCCAAAGTTTCATCAGACCACCACCGGTTCAGGTTCAAGCCGAATACCAAAACGTTCGTACACGCTGGTTTGTATCGCCTTGGCAAGCGTCACGACTTCGCCGCCGGTACAAGGACTGTCCCGCCCGCCTTTGTTGATGATCACCAACGCTTGCTTATCGTAAACCGCGGCATTGCCCACCGACTTGCCGCGCCAACCACAGGCGTCGATCAACCATGCCGCAGCGAGTTTGATGCTGCCATCACTCAGGTGGTAGTGCACCAGTTTCGGCTCACGCGCAATGATGTCCGCGCATTGTTCAGGGGACACAGTGGGGTTTTTGAAGAAACTGCCCGCGTTGCCGACCACCTCGGGGTTGGGCAATTTGGCGCGACGGATCTCACACACCCATTCAAAAATTTGCATCGGGCTGGGGTTGGCAATGCCATGCTGCTGCTGTTTTTTGGTGAGGTCGGCGTAACCCAAATCGGGCCTCCATTGTTTGGGCAATCGAAAACGCACCCGCGTGATCAAGGCGCGGCCCAACAGTCCCAGGTCACGCCGGTCAGCCGCCTGGTGCTTGAACACCGAATCCCTGTAACCAAAACCGCATTGCGCGGCGTCCAACGTGAAATGCTGACCGGTGTGCAAATCGACCGCATCGAGCGATTCAAACCGGTCTTGCAACTCCACGCCATAGGCCCCGATGTTTTGCACGGGCGACGCGCCAACCGAACCGGGGATCATGGCCAAATTTTCCAAACCCGGCCAACCCTGTTGCAAGGTCCATTCCACCAAGTCGTGCCAATTTTCGCCGGCGGCCGCCTCCACGATCCAAGCCTTGTCATCCTGCGACACCAAGGTTTTCCCCAGCAGTTCGACTTTGATGACCAGCGGCTTGATGTCACCCGTGATGACGATGTTGCTGCCGCCGCCCAACACGAAATGCGGTTCAAGTCGAACCGGGTCGGTCAGTAATTCCTCGACATCGGTCATGCTGCGCAAACGCAGCAAACGCTCAGCTTTGGCAGCGATGCCAAAGGTGTTGTGCGGTTGCAGGGGGACTTGTGTCTCGATAATCATGTCAGAATTGTCGCACCCTGAACTTACCAAGATTTGCCATGCCTTCTTTTGATACTGTGTGTGAAGCCGACGTGGTCGAAGTGAAAAACGGCGTTGAAAACACGGCCAAAGAAATCGCCACGCGGTTTGATTTCAAAGGCACCTCAGCCGCCATTGAATTCAAAGACAAGGAAATCACCTTGATTGGCGACAGCGATTTCCAATTGGCACAAATCGACGACATTCTTCGCAACAAATTGACCAAACGCAACGTGGACATCCGTTTTTTGGACAAAGGCGATGTGCAAAAAATGGGCGGCGACAAAGTCAAACAAATCGTGAAAGTACGCAATGGCATTGCCAGTGAAGACGCCAAAAAAATTCAACGCGTGATCAAAGACAGCAAGATGAAAGTTCAAGCCGCGATTCAAGGAGAAGCGGTGCGCGTGACTGGCGCCAAACGCGACGATTTGCAAGCGGCCATGGCCTTGATCCGCAAAGAGATGCCCGAGTTGCCGTTGAGCTTTGACAATTTCCGTGACTGATTGATGGGTGGTAATCGGGGTCAGACTCCAATTAACAAATTAATTGGAGTCTGACCCCGATTACCCCGATTACCCCGATTACCACTCAATTTTTACCGATGCGGCTTTCCTCGCCGCGGATCAACTTGGCCATGTTGGATTGATGCCGCCATATCAGCACCGCACTCATCAGCACCGCGGCCAACAACACGCGGTTGTCGACATACCAAACCACGCGGTGTCCCAAAAAATAATAGGCGGGCGCAAACACGGCGGAGGCCAAAGCAGCCAGTGATGAATAGCGCGTGAAAAACGCCACGATCAACCAAGTGGTCAAGGTTGCCAAACCCAACAAAGGCTCAATGCCAAACAACACCCCGGCCGCCGTGGCCACGCCTTTGCCCCCTTTGAAGCGGAAAAACACCGGCCAGACATGGCCCGCAAATGCCGCCAACGCCACCGCGGCCTGCGTCCCTTCTCCCAGACCCCAAACAGCGCCATGCTGCGTCACCCACCACACGGGCAGCCAGCCCTTGACACCGTCCAGCAACAAGGTCAGCGCGGCCGCCAGTTTGTTGCCCGAGCGCAGCACATTGGTTGCACCCGGGTTGTGGCTGCCATAAGAGCGCGGATCGGCCAAGCCCATGATGCGACTGACCAACACCGCGAAAGACAAGGAACCCACCAGATACGCTGCGAGCGTTGCCAGCACGACGTTGACCCATTCGAAAGACAGCAACATGGGCATCAAATTGCGGGGTCGCGCATTTCACAACGGATCGCGTCAATGGCGGCGAGCCCCTCAGGCGACAACTGCTTGCCCCAGACGTCGATGTCTTCGTCCAACTGCCGAACAGAGGTGACACCGATGATGGTGCTGGCCACGCGCCACTGCGTGTAGCAAAACGCCAACGCCATTTCAGTCGGGGTCATGCCGTTGTCGCGGGCAAGTTGGTTGTATCGCTTGGCGGCAGCCAGCGCATCGGGGCGCGCCCAGCGCTGTTTGCGAACGCTTTCGTATTTGGTGATGCGCCCTTCTTGGGGCGCGTTGGCGCCCAAGAAACCCGACTCATCGTATTTGCCAGTCAACAAACCAAACGCCAACGGTGAATACGCCAACAACGACACGTTCAAACGGTGCATGGTTTCATCCAACCCGTTTTCAGGCACCCGGTTGACCAAGCAATAGGCGTTTTGCACGCTGACAATTCGCGGCAACTGGTGTTGTTCGGCCAGACGGACGAACTCGTGCACGCCATAAGGGGTTTCGTTTGACAGCCCGATGTAGCGCACCTTGCCGAGCTTGATCAGTTGGGCCAAGGCGTCCAATTGGTCATGAATGGAAGTGGTGGATTTTTCGTTTTTGGGTTCGTAATACACCCCCCCAAACATGGGCACATGGCGCTCGGGCCAGTGGATTTGGTAGAGGTCAATCACATCGGTTTGCAAGCGCTTGAGGCTGGCGTCGCATGAAGCCAGGATGTCCGCTGGGGTCATGCCTTCACCTGCGCGCACCCATGGCATGCCACGGGAAGGCCCTGCCACTTTGGAAGCCAGTACGATCTTTTGTCGCATGCCGGGTCGTTTGGACAGCCAATTGCCGATGTAGGTTTCGGTTTTGCCATACGACTCCGCTGTTGGCGGCACCGCGTAAATTTCTGCGGTATCCAAAAAATTGACCCCCCGTGCCACACTGTGGTCCATGATGGTGTGAGAGGTCGGCTCGTCGACTTGTTGCCCAAATGTCATGGTGCCCAAAGAAATCGGGGTGACATGCAAATCGCTTTGGCCCAAGCGAACAGGGGTGAGGTCAAGTTTTTTCATGGGTGCGAGTTTACGTGGGTCATTGTTGAGAATGTACAGCTTGCACCGCCCTAGACTACGCCAACCCGTTTTGCCCTAAACCAAGCCTCTCCCATGACCCGTTCCACCCCTCCCCTCACCGCCATCGTCACTGGTGCCGCCCGTGGCATCGGACTCGCCACCGCCCACTTGTTTTTGTCCAAAGGCTACCGGGTGGCCATGGTTGACCGAGACACTGACGAATTACACAGGTCCACCCAGGTGTTGAACAACGCCTTGGCAGTGGTGTGTGATGTCTCGCATGAACAGGCAGTGACTGAGATGGTGCACACCGTGACACAGTGGGCAGGCCGCATTGATGTCTTGGTCAACAACGCCGGTGTCGCCGTCTTCAGCCCCATCCAAGACACCAGTTTCGCGCGCTGGCGAGAAGTCATGAACACCAACTTGGACGGCGTGTTTTTGTGCTCGCAAGCGGTGTTGCCGGCGTTGCGCCAGACTCGCGGCAGCATTGTCAACATCGCCTCCATCTCGGGACTGCGCGCTTCCACCCTGCGCGCGGCTTATGGGACATCCAAGGCGGCGGTCATCCACCTGACCAAACAACAAGCCGCCGAGCTCGGTGAATGGGGCATTCGCGTGAATTGCGTGTCACCTGGCCCGGTCAACACCAAGTTGGCCGCTGCGGTTCACACACCCGCCATCGTCAACGCCTATCACGACGCGATTCCGCTCAACCGCTATGGCAGTGAACAAGAAATTGCCCGTGTCATCGTTTTTCTGGCGTCCGAAGAAGCCAGCTATCTCACGGGCCAAATGATCGCGGTCGATGGCGGGTTTGATGCCACTGGCGTGGGGTTGCCTGCGTTACGTGGATAAGGATTGGCAAGAGTTTTTCAAATCTAAGGTGCCAACTGCGCCTCGCGCAACCTGAGCACCCGCCTTTGCACCTTCCCGGTGGTCGTCATCGGTAACTGCTCGATGAACTCAATCTCCTTCGGGTACTCATAAGGCGCCAGCCATCCCCGCACATGTTGTTGCAATTGCCGCACCAAATCATCCGTCCCCACATGACCGGCTGACAACACCACATACGCTTTCACCAAGTTGCCGCGCTCGGCGTCGGGCTTGGGCACCACGGCAGCATTGGCGACGGCGGGGTGTTTGACCAAACAGTTTTCAATTTCACTCGGGCCAATGCGGTAACCCGCCGACTTGAACACATCGTCAGCGCGACCTTGGTACCACAAATACCCCTGCGCATCGCGGGTGGCCAAGTCACCGGTTCGGCACCAGTCGCCGGTGTACTTTCGCTCGGTGGCCTCAGGCTGATTCCAATAGCCCAAAAAGAAAATCGGATCGGGGTCGCCATGCACATCACACCGATGCAACGCCACGTCACCGGGCACACCATCGGCGCATTCTTGGCCCTCCTCGTCAATCACTGCCACGCGATGACCGGGGTATGCACGGCCCATGCTGCCGGGCTTGGCGGGCCAGCCAACGCCGTCTGCGGTGTCACCATTCATTGCACAATTTCCGACGATGTAATTGATTTCGGTTTGCCCGAACATTTCATTCACCGTCACGCCCAATTCATCGCGGCAATAGGCAAACACCGCATCGCCAACCGCTTCGCCTGCGCTCATGATGGCTTGCAAATCCAACTGAAATTGGGACTGGGGCAAAGGATAAGCCTTCATCATGGCTTTCAACGCCGTGGGAAACAAAAACGTGTGGGTCACCCTGTGTTGTTGCATCAAGCTGAACGCAAGCTCTGCAGAAAACCTTCCCGACCAAGCCACCACTGGTCGACCGAAATACAACGTCGGCAACAGCGCATCCATCAGTCCGCCGGTCCAGGTCCAATCGGCAGGTGACCACATGACGGCATGGCTGCCAGTGGGCAAATCATCTGGCCCAAGGGCACCGTGACCCGAGGGGGAAAAGCCAAACCAGTTTTGGCTGCAGACGAACCCGCTCAGGTTGCCCATCAAGGCTTGGTGGGGAATCAAGGCGCCTTTGGGCGGTCCGGTCGTGCCGCTGGTGTAGATCAACACCGCCGCGTCTGTGGCTTTGGTGCGAACCAACGGCCAAGGCGGCGCATGGCTGTGGTCTTGTTGCGCATCAAAAAAAACATCGCCGCAGTTTGGGTCCATGCCGACACACATTCGCAGTGCTGGGCATTGGGTTTTCAACCCGCTGACCGTGTCGGCAGATACCGCATCCACCACAGCCAACACCACGCCAGCGTCTTGCAAGCGATACAACAATGCCTCTGGGCCAAACAATTGAGACAAGGGCACGGCCACCGCGCCCATTTGCAACACAGCCATGTAAGCCACCGCTGTTTCGAAACGCTGGGGCAACACCACCGCCACCCTGTCACCGGCTTTCACACCCTGCAACGCCAGCACATGACTCAATGCATCCGCTGCGGTTTGTAACTGTGCAAAGCTGAACGCAACCCCTTGCGAAGCATCTGTGTGATGCTGTACCACCGCGCTGGCAACACGGTATGCGGGTGATGCGGCCCAACGACGCGAGCACACCTGCGCCATGTTGAAATGTTCAGGTACCGACCAGCGAAACTGGCTGTGCATGCGGGCATGGTTGTCTGATAAGCGACCGGCGGTCATCGGGTTCGTCCTTATGATTGGCCGAATGTACCAAGTTAAACACACCTCTCGCACGCGCTTCATCCCGTTGCGTCACCTCAACTACCACGTCCGCGAATGGGGCACACCCCGAGAAGGGGAATTGCCGTTGTTCATGGTGCATGGTTGGATGGATGTCAGTGCATCGTTCCAATTTGTGGTCGATGCCATGCAAGCAGACAGGCACATCATTGCACCGGATTGGCGCGGATACGGGTTGACCGATCCGGGCGACGTCGACACGTTTTGGTACCCAGATTACTTGGCTGATTTGGATGCGCTGATTGACCATTACCAACCCGATGGACAAATCGATTTGCTGGGACACAGCATGGGTGGCACAGTGGTTTGTATGTACGCCGGTATTCGCCCGCAACGCATTCGCCGATTGATCAACCTTGAAGGTTTTGGGCTGGCGGCGACGCGCCCTGCGCAAGCGCCGGGGCGGTATGCCAAATGGCTGAACGAGGTCAAAGCGGCGCGGGCCGGCGAACTGAATTTACGGGCCTATGCCAACAGCGAAGCGGTGGCGCAACGCTTGATCAAAACCAATCCCCGCTTGAGCGCGGACAAAGCGCAATGGCTGGCGCAACATTGGGCACGCCCGAACGCACAAGGGGAGTGGCACATCTTGGGGCACGCAGCCCACAAAGTGATCAACCCTTATTTGTTTCGGGTCGAAGAAATGTTGGCTTTGTATGAAAGCATCAGCGCGCCCGTGCTGAATGTCGAAGCCAGTCAAAACGATTTGGACAAGTGGTGGCAAGGCAAATACACCTTGCCTGAATTCCACGAACGACTCCAATCCATACGCGACTTGCGCAGCGTGACCATCGAAGACGCGGGTCACATGATGCACCACGATCAACCGCACATATTGGCACAGCACATCGAATCATTTCTGCAGTTGCCATGAACCGCTTTGATGTGCTGATCATTGGCGCGGGCGCCGCTGGCTTGTTTTGCGCTGGCGTGGCGGCTCAACAAGGCCTGAAGGTGCTGTTGTTGGACCATTCGCCCAAAGTGGCTGAAAAAATCCGCATCTCGGGCGGTGGGCGCAGCAACTTCACCAACAAAGACATCGACATTCGCTCACCGCACACCCATTTCTTGGGCAACAACCCGGCGTTTGCCCGCAGCGCACTCAGCCGCTACACCGCACAAGATTTCATCTCGCTGGTGCAAAAGCATGGCATCGGTTTTCACGAAAAGCACAAAGGCCAATTGTTTTGTGACCGCAGTGCGCAAGACCTGATCGACCTGTTGTTGCGCGAATGCGATGCCGGCGCCATGGGCGGATCGGTCACCCGTTGGCAGCCCGCTAGCTTGCTGGGCTTGCAGTTCAGTGACAGTCCGCAAGCACATTACACGGCTCAAACCAGCCAAGGCGACGTGACCGCCTCTGCGGTGGTGGTGGCCACGGGCGGCTTGTCCATCCCCAAAATTGGCGCGACCGACTTGGGCTACCGGCTGGCTAGGCAATTTGGGTTGAACTTGATTGAGCCTCGACCCGCGCTGGTTCCGCTGACTTTTTCTGCCGCCGAATGGCAGCCCTACGTCGCTTTGGCCGGACTGTCGCTGCCGGTCACCGTCTCAACTGGCACTGGCAAATCCCCCATTCGCTTTCACGAAGACCTGCTGTTCACGCACCGCGGCTTGTCTGGGCCTGCGGTGCTGCAAATTTCCAGCTATTGGCAACCTAACGGCGAGATCCGCCTCAACCTGTTGCCCGACACGGCGTTGGCGGCGGCACTGATCAGCGCCAAGCAGTCCACCAAAAAGACCTTGCCCAATGCGCTGTCGGCTTGGCTGCCTGCAAGGGTCGCGGACACGTGGACAGCGGCTCAGCCCCAATGGCAGCGCAGTCTGCCAGACACCCCCGACAAAGCGCTTGAGCAACTCGCCAATGCATTGCAAGCTTGGGCGCTGACGCCCTCGGGCACAGAGGGCTATGCCAAGGCCGAGGTCACTGCCGGTGGCGTGGACACCCGGGATTTATCCCAACAAACCATGGAATCCAAGCAACCGGGGCTGTATTTCATTGGCGAAGTCGTCGATGTCACCGGTTGGCTGGGCGGCTACAACTTTCAATGGGCCTGGTCCAGCGCCCACGCCTGCGCAATGGGCTTGGCAGCCCGCCTCAAACCGCTATAATGTTGGATTTTCCGGCCACCCCCCGACAGCCCAAACCTCCGTTGGGGACCACCGCTTCGCAGGCGTTGAAGTCCGATCTTCTTCAGTTGCCATGCGTGCACATTTTTGAAAATTGTTGTCAATGACCACCATCCGTGTAAAAGAAAACGAACCTTTTGACGTGGCTTTGCGCCGCTTCAAGCGCACCATTGAAAAACTCGGTCTTTTGACCGACTTGCGCGCCCGTGAGTTCTATGAAAAACCCACTGCCGAGCGCAAACGCAAAAAAGCTGCCGCTGTCAAACGCCATTACAAGCGCGTTCGCAGCATGCAGTTGCCCAAAAAGCTCTACTGATTTGCCTCAGGCCCCGGCCTGACCAGGCTCGCCCGGCCCAGACCGCGCGGGCCTTTTTCATTTGCATTGGAGACACTGTCCATGAGCCTCAAGCACCAAATCACCGAAGACATGAAAACAGCCAGGCGCGCCAAAGACAGCGCGCGACTTGGCACAATCCGCTTGCTTCA
>CANGZG010000075.1 GCA_947458415.1 Comamonadaceae bacterium
ACACCGCGTCATCGCCGTTGAACAGCGCACTTTGCACGCCAGTCAACAAACCGTTGTGCCAAAAGCCCCCATCGCCCATGATGGCGAGGGTGCGCCTTTGCATCATGGGTGACACGCCGGCGCGGCTCGCCAGACTCATGCCATAACCCAATATGGAATGCCCGGTCGAAAACGGCTCGAACGTGCCCAAAGCATGGCAACCGATGTCAGCGGCAATGTGCAAGTCGCCGATGTCTTGCTGCACCAACTTCAACGCAGAGAACACGGGGCGTTCTGGGCAACCGATGCAAAACCCGGGCGGACGCGCGGGCAAGGGTTGCCCTAAGGCTTGGGCGACATCTGCACGTCGTTGTTGCAAATCGCTCAGCCATTGTTGGCTTCTGACGGCGGTCGCTGCTGACAGGTAGGTGGCGATGAACGGCGACAGTCCACGGGTGATGGCTTCGACGTTGTACTCGCCTGCGCCGGGCAGCATGTCTTTGCCGTGCAATGCAGTGGGGATGCCTTGTCGACGCAGTTGCGTGGCGATGTCTTGCTCGATGTACTCGGGCTGACCTTCTTCCACCACCATCACCGCCCGCTTGCCTTGGCAAAAGTCAGCGATTTGGTGCGGCACCAGCGGGTAAGTCACATTCAGCACCAACACCGACAGCGCAGTTTCACCATTGACATCGGCCAAGCCCAGCAATTGCAAACTTCGAACCAAGCTGTTGTACAAACCACCTTGCACGATCAAACCCAAATCAGCATGGGGATTGCCGGTGATCCATTCGTTCAAGCCGTGTTGAACGATGTAGTCACGTGCGGCAGGAATGCGTTCTTCCAATTTGCGCTTTTCTTGTTGGAAGGTGACCGGTGGGTGCGCCAAACGCATGTAGTCGAAGGGGGCGGGCTCAGCCATCCATGCACGGGTGGACACCGCCGGTGCGCGGTTGGTTTTGGCCACAAAGCTGCCACGCACATGGCAGGCACGGATGCGCAATTCAAGCATGACAGGCATGTTCGATGCTTCAGACAAAGCAAACCCATGCGCCACCATGTCCACCATCTTGGCCAAATCCGGACGCGGGTCCAGCAAGCACAAGGTGCTCTTGAGCGCATAGGCATGGCTGCGTTCTTGAATCACCGACGCGCCTTCACCGTAGTCTTCGCCGACCACGATCAATGCACCACCCACCACGCCGGGGGAGGACAAATTGGACAAGGCATCTGAGGCGACATTGGTGCCCACAATCGATTTCCAAGTCACCGCGCCACGCAATGGGTAGTGGATGCTGGCGCCGAGCATTGCCGCGGCGGACGCTTCGTTGGAACAGGCTTCGACATGCACGCCGAGCTCTTGCATCAGCGGCTTGGCTTGCACCATCACATCCAGCAGATGCGACACCGGCGCGCCTTGGTAACCACCGACATAGGCCACACCCGATTGCAGCAAGGCTTTGGTCACCGCCAAAATGCCTTCGCCATGAAACCATTCGCCATCGCCTAAGCGCAATGACTGGATTTCTTCCACAAATGAAACTTCCAAACCGATACTCCCTGTGAAAACCTGCGCATGCGGTGGGCGTGGCTGGCAAGAGCCATCATAGAAGACCCAAGCTGCATGGTAGATTTGCGTCATGCATTCACCGACCCTGACCGCTTCGCCCCGTTTGACTTCTTTGGCCCATGGTGGAGGTTGCGGTTGCAAGATCGCCCCAGGCGTGTTGCGCGACATTCTGAGCAACATGAAAGGCTTTGCATTGCCACCCGCTTTGCTGGTGGGTATCGACACTTCTGACGATGCGGCAGTGTATTTGTTGAACGACCAGCAAGCCTTGATCGCCACCACCGACTTTTTCATGCCGATCGTGGATGACCCGTTTGACTTTGGTCGGATTGCCGCGACCAATGCCATCAGTGACGTGTATGCCATGGGAGGCGCACCTGTGTTTGCGTTGGCCTTGGTCGGCATGCCAGTCAATGTGTTGAGCACTGACACGATCGGACAGATCTTGGCCGGCGGCCAAAGCGTGTGCCAGGCCGCAGGCATCCCGATCGCGGGCGGACACAGCATCGATTCGGTGGAGCCGATTTACGGTTTGGTGGTGCTGGGCCTGGCCCACCCCAGTCGCATCAAACGCAATGCATCGGCCCAAGCGGGCGATCTG
Organism: Comamonadaceae bacterium; assembly: GCA_947458415.1. Lineage (GTDB taxonomy): Bacteria > Pseudomonadota > Gammaproteobacteria > Burkholderiales > Burkholderiaceae_C > Limnohabitans. The sequence continues at coordinate 2,151 of CANGZG010000075.1, forward strand.
TTGGTACTGGGCAAACCCTTGGGGGTGGGCATCTTGTCTGCGGCGTTGAAAAAAGAACAGTTGTCCACGCAGGGCTATGCGCAAATGATCGCCTGCACCACCCGGCTCAACACCCCTGGACCGGAACTGGCGGCTTTGGACGGGGTGCATGCCATGACCGATGTCACCGGCTTTGGTTTGGCCGGTCATGCGCTGGAAATCGCACGTGGCTCAGGTGTGGATGTGCATATCGATTGGTCTCAGGTGCCATGGCTTGACGGTGTGCGCGGGTTGGCCGAGCAAGGCCATGTCACCGGGGCCTCGGGGCGCAATTGGCAGGGTTATGGTGCAGATGTTCAATTGCCCGCCAGCGGTTTTGACGCGATTGACCAGGCGTTATTGAGTGACCCGCAAACCAGTGGCGGCTTGTTGGTCAGTTGCAGTCCTGATGCAGTGAAAGAGGTGATGGCGGTGTTTGTCAAACACGGTTTTGCGCAGGCAGCGGTGGTGGGATCTGTTTCGTCGCAATCTGGCGCAAAAGCTGCATTAAGGGTTCAGCGTTGAGAAGCGCTCAATCCGCATAACCGGGATTGACCCGGTCCAATACCCGCATCATGGCTTCGAAATACAAGCGTTCGCGCTCTGCGATGGGGTGACGGTCGTTCGGTGAGCGCTGCAGCACCTCCGCAATCACTTCATCGCTCATGACTTCCAGCGGCTCACCCGTGCCCATGGCCAGCACTTGGGTTTGGCACGCTTTTTCCAGTTTGTACAAGCGGCGATAGGCCTGCGCCACGGTTTGACCCACGGTGATCACGCCATGGTTTTTCAAAAACATCGCGTGTTTGTCACCCAGCATGGCCGCCAAGCGCTCGCCTTCGGCCATGGTTTTGGCCAACCCTTGGTAATGGTCGTCGTAAGCAATGCGGCCATGAAAAAACGCCGCGGTCTGGCTGGCCGCCAACAAACGGTTGTGTTGGAGCATGTTCAACGCCGTCGCCCAAGGTTGATGGGTATGCAACACCACTTTGGCGCCAGTGATGCGGTGCAGTGGCGCGTGAATGCATTGGGCCGAGAGTTCGACCACGCCATGGCCCTCGAGGGTTTCTCCGGCGTCATTGAACACAACCATGTCGCTGGCACGCGCTTCTGACCAATGCAAACCGTAGGGCAACAACAGGTACTGGTCGGTACGCCCCGGCACGACCATGGTGAAGTGGTTGTCGATGCCTTCCTCGAGCCCGTCCAGCACCGCGAGTCGCAGTGCGGCGGCCAGATGCACTTTGGCTTGCCAAATGGGGTCTGTTGCAGCGGAGGTGGGCAGGGTGTGAACTGACATGGGCGTCCCTCAGTTAGTGCCAAACAAAAGGGAAAGAATAACTGAATCAGACAGCAAGGCCATGGCGGGCGTAATCTCAAACGAGATTTGGGCCGCAATCACTGCTGTCACCCTCTGATCCGGGCCCGACGATTGCATCAACCCATGAAAAAGCCACGCATTGCGTGGCTTTTTGCGATACGGTGAAAGCTCAGAACTTGAACACCACGCCAACGCCACCCACGATCGCAGAGGGTGTAACGTCAATTCCACTTGAAGTCAATTTTTTGTAGTTCACTTGCTTGATCTCGGTTTCCAAAAACGTGGTTTTGTTAATTTCTGTGCGTAAGCCTGCGCCGTAGCTGAAACCAGAAATAGATTCTTCTTCTGAATTGGCGGTCAATTTACCTGCTTCGTAAGCAAGCTTTACAAAAGCCAAGGTTGAATCATTCAGCTTTAAGCCCGGCGCCACAGACAAAGACCAAGAGTTTTTGATTTTTACGCTTTCACCCATCACCTTTCCCGCTTCTGATTCTGTGGCGCTGAAATCTAGGCCTAAAAGAACCACGGCATCATTGCTCATATCAAACCCATAGCCGCCACGCAATTTGAATCCCGGCGATTGCCCTCCTAAAGTCGTGTCCTCGTTTAAGGCGTGTATGGTGTTCGTTACCCCATTCATGGTGACACTGACCCCAGCCTCTGGCCCTGCAAAATTGGCTGCCATGGAAGCCGTAGATACCAGCGCCAAGCCCAGCAGGGACGTTTTGAGTAAAGCTTTCATATGGATGTTTCCTTTGGTTAAAGGAAAACATTTTTATGGATAAAAACTTCATTTATTATATTTAAAGTATCAAAAAAAGCAATAAATGCCGATGATAAAGCGGTGAAATTGATTAAAACCACAAATTGGCGGCCTAAGCCTTGTGCGCTGCCTTGTCCGCCAACGCTTTTTCCGCTTCCACTTTCAGCGCAAATTCGGCTCGCAGCGCGCGCAATTTTTCGCGTGGGTCTTCTTTGGTGGTGGCGACGTCCAGAGCCATTTCAGCAATGAAGCGACTCGGCATGGCATTCACCATCTCGCGCCCCTTTTTGCGGCGCTTGCTCCAACTGACCAACAGGCTGCGTTGTGCACGCGTGATGCCGACATACATCAAGCGCCGTTCTTCTTGAATACGGGTCAGGTTGAGCGCGTCTTGTTGGGAACTGACACCGTCTTCTTCGGGCTTGAAAGGCAACAAACCTTCATTCACACCTGCCAACATGACATGCGGCCACTCCAGCCCTTTGGCCGCATGCAAGGTCGAAAGTGTCACCACGTCTTGTTCATTCTCACGGTCACTCAAGGCGGACAACAAGGCGATGGTTTGGGCCACTTCCAGCAAGGATTTGGCTTCGCTCACCAGACTCACACCCGCGGCATCGTCGACTTCGCCGCCGCAACGCTTGGCCATCCAGTCGACAAAATCCAACACGTTGGTCCAGCGTGCGGCGGCCAATTTGTCGCTGTCTTCGTTGTCATACAAATGCTTTTCGTACTGGATGTCTTTGAGCCATTGCAGCAACAGGGCCAACGCCGCTTCACTGCCTTGTGTGTGGCGAGCACGGAATTGCAAATCGTTGATCTCGTTGCCAAAAGCCTGCAAGCTGTCGACCGCACGTGGCGGCAACACGCTGATCAGTGAATGACTGAACACCGCTTCAAACAAACTGATTCGGTATTGGCTGGCAAATTCGCCGAGTTTTTGCAAAGTGGTGTGGCCGATGCCACGCTTGGGGGTGGTGACGCAGCGCAAAAAAGCCGGGTCGTCATCGTTGTTGACCCACAAGCGCAGCCAAGCGCACAAATCGCGAATTTCAGCGCGGTCAAAAAAACTCTGTCCACCCGACACCTTGTACGGTATGGCGGCTTTGCGAAACGCTTGCTCAAGCACACGAGATTGGTGGTTGGCGCGGTAGAGCACCGCAAAATGTTTCCAATCACGCCATTGACCCAGGCCCACGCCCGTGTCGGTGCCGGCGCGCAAGCTTTGGATGCGCAACACGATGCGCTCGGCTTCGTGTTCTTCGTTGTCGGCGTCTGACACGCGAACCGGTTCGCCAGGGCCCCATTCAGAAAACAAGGTTTTGGGAAACAGTTTGGGGTTGGGGCCGATGACGTTGTTCGCCGCTTGAAGAATGGCGCCGGTTGAGCGGTAGTTTTGCTCGAGCTTGACAAGCTTCAGCGCAGGGAAGTCCACGGGCAGCTTTTGCAAATTGTCCAAGGTGGCGCCGCGCCAACCGTAAATGGATTGGTCATCGTCACCCACTGCTGTGAAGCGTGCGCGTTCACCGACCAGCAACTTGAGCATCTCGTATTGCGTGGCGCTGGTGTCTTGGTATTCGTCAACCAACACATGCCCCATTTGCTGCTGCCAGGCTTCGCATACGTCGGCATGCTGTTGCAACAGTTTGAGCGGCAGGCCGATCAGGTCATCGAAGTCCACACTTTGGTATGCCGAGAGTCTTTCTTCATAACGCGCCATGATGCGCGCCGTGATGCGCTCGTTGTCGCTCTGGGCTTGGGCCTCGGCCATGGCGGCGTTCAGGCCTTGGTTTTTCCACAAACTGATGGCCCACTGCCATTTGCGCGCGGTGGCCAAGTCCGAGCTGCCGCCTGCATCTTTCAAGATAGAAGTGACGTCATCGGTGTCGAGGATGCTGAAATTTTTCTTCAGACCCAGCACCTCACCGTTTTGACGCAGCATGCGCACGCCCAAAGCGTGAAACGTACAGATCAACACCTTTTGTGCAGATTTGCCGACCAGTTGCTTGGCGCGTTCGCGCATTTCAGCAGCGGCCTTGTTGGTGAACGTGATGGCCGCGATCCGCTCGGGCGCCAGACCGAGTTGGATCAAATGCGCAATTTTGTGGGTGATCACCCGTGTTTTGCCTGAGCCCGCCCCGGCCAGCACCAGACAAGGGCCTTGGACATGGTGTACCGCTTCGAGTTGAGGGAGGTTCAGGGGCGCAGACATGCAGGCGACAAGTGAGAGACAGAAACAGGCAAAGCCAGTCATCATAGCGATGACAATCTCGGGCATGCTCCATATCTTGTCGGTCACGTTTCCGTTTTTTGCATTGGTCTTGGCCGGTTATGTCGCGGCGCGTCGAGGTTGGATGCCGTTGGCAGCCATCCCAGGCTTGAACGCGTTCGTGTTGTATTTCGCGCTGCCGTGCATGTTGTTTCGATTTGGTTCGAGCACACCGATGACGCAATTGTTTGACCCTGTGGTGGCACTCTTGTACAGCGTGTGTGCGTTGGGCATGTTGGCGTTGGGCATGGGTCTGCTGCGCAGGCGCCAATTGAGTTGGAACGATTCGGCGTTTGGCACCATGGCGGTGGCATTTCCCAACACGGGTTACATGGGCTTGCCGTTGTTGCTCAATTTGCTCGGCCCATCGGCGGTGGGCACGGCCATCGTCACGATATTGGTCGATGTGTTCTTCACCAGTTCGGTGTGCATCGCCATGTCACGCATGGACCATGCGCAAGACCATGGCGTTCGAAGTGCTGGATGGCAAGCACTCAAGAGCGTGGTCAGCATCCCTTTGACATGGGCGATTGGTTTGGGCGCCTTGTTTTCTGCGAATGCCTGGGCATTGCCATCGATGCTGTCGCAAACGGTCGACTTGATGGCCGCAGCGGCGCCCCCCGTCGCCTTGTTCACCATCGGTGCTGTGTTGGTGCGCCCCGCTCAAACAGCTTCGGCGACCGGTTGGCAATGGCGTCAAGGTGGGCTCGAACTGATGATGACGCTGACCAAATTGCTGGTGCATCCCGTGTTAGCGGGTGTGGTGGGGTGGTTGTTGCAGCAAGCAGGCTTGCCTTTGTCTGAGGGCGCGTTGATGGCGGTGGTGTTGGTGGCTGCCTTGCCCAGTGCCAGCAACAGCGCATTGCTGGCTGAACGCTTTGCGGCCGACAGTGGGCGCATCACCCGGGTGATATTGCTGACCACCGTGTTGGCTTTTCCCAGTTTTTCCGCTTGGGTGGCTTTTTTCAAAACCTGAATTCAAATCACCAACGGGTCGACATCGATCGCCCAACGGCTCACCGATTTGTGGCGATCCCGCAGGGCATGCAAGTCTTCTTGCCAATGGTTTAAAAACGATTGCAATGCGCGGCGCGATGTGGATTCAATCAGCATTTGGGCACGTTCCACATTCGCCACACGTTGCAAGCCCATGGGCACCGCTGGGTACACCGTGACGGCTTGCCCTTGCGAAGCCAGCCCATGCTGGCCGGTGTCTCTGGCGGCATTCAAAAAGGCTTGCGCCGCTTCTTGTGTGCGCGCCTCGGCACGCAGCAAGGCTTGAAAACTGAACGGCGGCAGGCCAGCTTGTCTGCGCTCAGTCAATTGTTGTTCGGCAAACCCCGCCACATCGTGTTGTTTAAGACATTCAAACAAAGGGTGTGCCGGATGAAAAGTTTGCACCCACATTTCGCAACCGTGGCTTGTCGACAACTGGGCGTCTCTGCCTGCGCGACCGGCGGCTTGCGACAGCAGTGCAAACAAACGCTCCGGTGCGCGGAAATCGGCGCTGAACAACGCCCCGTCCGGGTTCAGCGCGGCCACCAGCGTGACCCGTCTGAAGTCGTGGCCCTTGGCAACCATTTGGGTGCCGACCAGCACATCGACATCGCCATCGTGCACTTGCGCCAGTTGACGCACCAGTTCGCCTTTGGCGCGGGTTGAATCGGCATCGATGCGCGCAATCCGCACAGGCGAGCCATCGGCGCGTCGCGTGTCTTGAAGCAATTCGGCCAAATGTTCTTCGATTTTTTCGGTGCCATGCCCCAATGCGCCAATGTCTTGGTTGCCACAAGCGGGGCAAGCGCGTGGCACAGGCTGCGTCAAACTGCAATGGTGGCAGCGCAAACTGCGGTCAGATTTATGGAACACGCGGAACGCGCTGCAATGCGGGCATTCGCTTTTCCAGCCGCATGACGTGCAATGCAACACCGGCGCATAGCCACGGCGGTTGAGCAATACCAGCACTTGTTCACCTCGGCCCAAGCGTTCACGCATGGCCGCCAGCAACGGCGCAGACACCAAGGTACGACGCGGTTGTTTGCCCATGTCAACCCGACGCAGTTGCGGCAGGCTGCCTTGGCCGATGCGGCTGGGCATGGACAGGCGCACATAGCGCGGCGCGTCATTCGCATCGGTCGGTGAACGGCTGTGGTGCCAACTCTCCAGCGACGGCGTGGCCGACCCCAACAAAACTTGCGCTGATTGCAACCGTCCGCGGTACACCGCCAAATCGCGCGCAGAGTAACGTGCACCTTCTTGTTGTTTGTAGCTCGGGTCATGTTCTTCATCCACCACGATCAGTTTCAGGTGCGGCACCGAGGCCAGCACGGCCAAGCGCGTCCCCAGCACCAATCGCGCTTGTCCGGTGTGGGCAGACAACCAACTGTTGAGCCGTTGCGCGGGTGTCATGCCACTGTGCATCGAAACGATGGCGTGTTCGCCGAGCGCGGCAAACCGTTTGCGGACACGTTCTTCCAGTTGCGGGGTGAGGTTGATTTCAGGCACCAACATCATCACTTGCGCTTGTGGGTCTTGCGCCATCACCTCGGCGGCACGGCGCAAATACACCTCGGTTTTGCCGCTGCCCGTGTTGCCGTGCAACAAGAAGGTGCCTGTCCCACGCGAGAGTTGTTGCAACACCTGTGCTTGTTCGGCTGTCAACGCAGGCGCTGCCAGCGCGACGGTGCGTGGCGCGTCAACCGTGTTGCTGGCCTTGTCGCGTTTGGCCAATTTGCGTTGCAGTTGTTGCCGGCTCACATCGCGCAACGACGGCGGCAAACTGCCCAGGGCAAATTCGCCCGCTGAGCGCTGGTAATAAGAAGCGGCAAATGCCATCAGCTCGAGCCAATGTGCATCGAGTGGCGCGATCTCGCTCAAGGCCTCGCGCACGGGCTTGATCTGCATGGCACCAGCAGCTGGCGCGGCTTCTCCCGGCCAGACCAAGCCCAAGGTTTCTCGCGAACCCAATGGCACCCGAACCAAGGTCCCGGGCGGTAACTGCACTTCACTTTGGTAGGTGAGCGGGCCGCTCAGGCGGCTGTGTGCTGGCGTGGCAACCAGCACTTGCAAAAATGTGGCCATGTCAATACCCCAGTTGCGCGAGGATATTCAGAGAAAACTTCATATACCGGCCTAAGTGGTTGATTGACAAAGGATTTGAAAACGATCCAGAATTTCTGTGGATAACTTTGTTGACAGCTTGTCTGAGGGGTTCAGAAAGCCCGATAAATCAAGGCTTTGAACACAATGCCCGAAAATTTGGCAACCGCGTGATCTGTTCAAAATCAACGGCTTACAAAAAAACCAAGCCGCTGAATAATTTTTTGGGGGTGTAAGCCCTTGGTATAGGAAGGAATTAAATTTTGTGCATAAGTTCACTTTTGAGCAGCAAAAGTTGACTTGACAAGGTCAATGTTTGGCTTGGCGCATGGCCTTGGAATGGCTGTGAACCGCTTCAACCAGTGCGCTGACATGCTCAGGCGGGGTGAATTGGCTGATGCCGTGGCCCAGATTGAAGACATGGGTGGGGCCACTGGTGTGGGTATCGGTGTGCGGCGGGCCAAAAGCATCCAGCACGCGGCGCACTTCGGTGGCAATCGCATCAGGCGGGGCGAACAGAATGTTGGGATCGATGTTGCCTTGCAGCGCTTTGCCGGGACCACCTGCCTTGCCGCCCACCAGCTGACGCGCTGTGCCCAGGTTCATCGTCCAGTCCAGGCCCAGCACCTCGCAATCCAAGTCTTTCATCTCGGGCAACCATAAACCACCGCCTTTGGTGAACACAATGCGTGGGATGGTTTGTCCGTCATGGCTGCGTTTGAGTTGGGCCAGCACGCGCTTGGTGTATGCCAAGCTGAAACTTTGGAATGCGCCATCGGCCAGCACACCGCCCCAGCTGTCAAACACCATCACGGCTTGTGCGCCGGCGTCGATTTGCGTGTTCAGGTAAAGCGCCACCGCGTCAGCGTTGATGGCCAGTATGCGGTGCATCAGGTCCGGGCGGCTGTACATGAGCGATTTGACCAGCCGGTAATCGTCCGACCCGCCACCCTCGACCATGTAGCAAGCCAATGTCCAAGGGCTGCCCGAAAAGCCAATCAGCGGCACACGGCCGTTCAACGCTTTGCGAATCGAGGTGACTGCGTCAAACACATATTGCAGTTTGTGCATGTCGGGGACGGCCAATGCTGCCACCGCGGCTTCATCGCGCACCACTTTTTCGAATTTGGGGCCTTCACCTTGGGCAAAACTCAAACCCAAACCCATGGCATCGGGCACGGTCAGGATGTCAGAAAACAAAATGGCTGCGTCCAAGGGATAGCGGTCCAGCGGTTGCAGGGTCACCTCGGTGGCGTAATCCACATTGGTAGCCAACCCCATGAAACTGCCCGCTTTGGCGCGCGTGGCGCAGTATTCCGGCAAGTACCGACCGGCTTGTCGCATCAGCCAGACGGGGGTGTGATCGGTGGCCTGACGCAAGCAGGCTTTGAGGAAGCTGTCGTTGAGAAGTGGGG
>CANGZG010000076.1 GCA_947458415.1 Comamonadaceae bacterium
CACGGCTGCGAGGAAGATGGGAATGCCGACAGAAGGTTTGACCACTGTCCAGATTTTTCCGTAGATCATGTGGTGCTCCTTTTATTTCAGCCAAGGGGAATAAATGTACGCCAGCAAGTGCGCCAACGCTGCAATCATTCCAAAGATTTGAGTCCCTTGGATGAGGTGCCGATGAATCTCTTCTGACTCGGCTTCTGTCAGGCCTGTGGGCCCTACTTTGTCTGACATGGTGTTATCTCCTTGAAAGATTTTCACGTCCGTGCAAAACCCGCACGAGGGTTACTTGTGACCCCCATGGCCACAAATGGTTCAATCCCTTACGGAATTAAAGTGATTTTAGGTTGACACTTTAATCTGTCAACATTTATTTACAGCTTGTTTTCTGGCGCTGAAAACTGCGTATACTCATCGCAACCTATTGAATTCATTGACTATTTTTCATTTTCCAAAATAAATGCGTTACCGTGGCCGCTTTGCCCCCTCGCCGACAGGGCCCTTGCACGCCGGTTCTTTGGTGGCTGCGCTGGCCAGTTGGCTGGACGCAAAAGCTCACCGTGGTACGTGGTTGGTCCGTATCGAGGACGTCGACGGGCCACGTTGTTCGGTTGAGGCCGCACAAACCCAGTTGGCGCAACTGCAAGCTTGCCACTTGTTCAGTGATGAACCGGTGACATGGCAATCGCAACGCACCAGCCATTACCAAGCAGCGCTGACGCGATTGCGCGAACAACACGCGGTGTATGCATGCTGCTGCTCACGCGCTGACATTTCAAAAGTGTTGCTGGCTTTGGGTGTGGCCACCGAAAGGCATCGCGACATGCCTTACCCAGGCAGCTGTCGCGGTCTGTCTTTGCCCTACCAAACCGGCTTGTCTGTGCGCTTCAAGGTCCAACCTGGCATGCAGTCGTGGCGCGACAGACGGCTTGGAGACCAAGCGCAAAACCTGGTCACTGCGGTGGGCGACTTCGTTTTACAGCGAAGCGATGGACTGTGGGCTTACCAACTGGCCGTGGTGGTTGACGACGCCGCACAAGGCATCACACACGTGGTGCGCGGCGAAGACTTGGCAGACAACACGCCCCGACAAATTCAACTTCAGCAAGCGCTGGGGTTTCCTACGCCTGTGTATTTGCACACACCGCTTGTGTTGGCGACGGATGGTGAAAAACTCTCCAAGCAAAATGGCGCGCTCAGCGTCAACGTTGCCACACCCGAACTCGCCTTGGCGGCTCTGCAATCGGCAGCGAGTCACTTGCAACTGCCGATCCAAGCGGCAGACACTTGCGCGCAAGCACTGGCCCAATGGGTGCAGCCTTGGCGCGAGCGCTGGGGAATGTCCCGCCATGACTGGCTTCCACAGGCACAATCGGTATCCCTTTGCGAGCCCTTCGACATGAACAGCCCTGCCCCCGCGCATGTTGCGCACCCGAAAACCATCAAGAGCTTTGTCACCCGCGCAGGCAGAACCACCAGCGGGCAAGCAAAAGCGTTGGCAGAACTGGGGCCACGTTTTGTGTTGCCATTTCAAAAAAAGTTGTTGTCGGCGCAAGAAGCCTTTGGACGCGCTGGCGGTTTGATTTTGGAAATTGGCTTTGGCATGGGCGACGCCACCGCACAGATTGCAGCCGTGCGACCTGACGACAATTTTTTATGCTGTGAAGTGCACGAACCAGGCGTGGGCGCCTTGCTCAAGCGCATGGGTGAGGCTGGCATAGACAACATCCGTATCTTGCAACACGATGCTGTGGATGTCATCGAGCACATGTTGGATGCCAACAGTTTGGACGGCGTCCATGTCTTTTTCCCCGACCCTTGGCACAAGTTGCGACACCACAAACGGCGATTGATACAAACGCCATTCGTACAGCATTTGGTTCAACGGATCAAACCCGGCGGGTATGTGCATTGCGCCACCGATTGGGAGCCTTATGCACATCACATGCTGCAAGTGTTTCAAGCTGAGCCCCTGTTGAGGAACCGCAGTCAGCGTGCCGATGGGTTTGCCGACCAACCCGTTTACAGGCCATTGACCAAGTTTGAAAACCGAGGACTCAAACTCGGGCATGGCGTGTGGGACGTGGTGTTTCACCGCGTTTGAGTGCGAAGGCTTTCGCATGCGGTTGTCGCCACCAGCCCCCGATTTACCTGTGTTGAACGGGGTGGGGCCGTCACGGGTGGTTTTGCCTTCGGGCAATTGGCTGACCATTCTGGATTTTTTGAGCGAACGCTTTCCCCATGTGGACAAACTGCAATGGCAAGCGCGCATGCTTGAACGCAAGGTACTGAAACACGATGGCTCAGCCGTGCACCCAGAGGAGCCCTATCGACCGCAGCAATCCATTTTTTATTACCGCCATGTTGACACCGAATTGGCCTTGCCCTTTTCAGTGAAGGTGTTGTTCGAAGATGAACATTTGGTGGTTGCAGACAAGCCGCATTTCATGCCAGTCACACCAGGGGGGCACTATCTGCAAAACAGCGTGTTGGTTCAACTCAAACTCGCCACCGGTTGCCGCACGTTGTCACCTGTTCACCGGCTCGACAGAGAAACCGCAGGTTTGGTGTTGTTGTGCAAACAAGCTGGCGATCGCGCTGCGTACCACGCGATGTTTCGCCAGCATCGAGTGCACAAATCGTATGAGGCGGTGGCCGGTTATCGCGAAGAGCTGATCGCGCCCAAAGTACACCGCAGCCGCATAGAGGACGACCCGCGTTTCTTCTTGTCGCGTGAAGTGGCAGGAGCGCCTAACAGTGAAACCCGTGTGCGCATGTTGAAGCGCTTGAACGAATCAGCCTTGTATTTGCTCGAGCCGGTGACCGGTCGCCGTCACCAATTGCGGCTGCACATGTGGTCGCTGGGCGCGCCTGTCTTTGGTGATCAGTTTTATCCCACCGTCATCAGAGGTCCGAACGAGCCGGATGATTTTTCTTCGCCGTTGCAATTGCTGGCCAAGCGCTTGGCTTTCATTGACCCGGTGACAGGACAGCAACGGGAATGGTCCAGTCAACAAACATTGAAACTGAGCGAAGAACACGCGCCAGTGTGAACCCTCTCGGCTCGAATCACAAACGCTCATTCACCCACGCTTGAACGCTGGCCAACGCCTTGTCCAAGCCAGCGGGTTGTGTGCCTCCGGCCATTGCCATGTCGGGTTTGCCGCCGCCTTTGCCACCCACTTGCTGGGCCACAAAATTCACCAAGTCACCGGCTTTCACCTTGGCCAACGTGTCATTGGTCACGCCTGCGGCCAATTGGACTTTCTCGCCATCGACACTGGCCAGCACCAACACCGCTGTCTTGAGTTTGTTTTTCAATTGGTCCAAGGTGTCGCGCAAGGCTTTGGCATCGGCGCCGGGCAACACCGCAGCCAGCAACTTCACGCCTTTGATGTCGACCGCTTTGGCAAGCAAATCATCGCCTTGCGAAGACGCCAACTTGCCCTTTAACGCAGACATGTCTTTTTCCAAACCACGGACTTGATCGAGCAGTTGTTCTAAGCGGTGGTTCAATTCAGCCGGCACCGACTTGAGCGTCGCGCAAGCTTGGTTGACCGTGTCTTCCATGGTTTGAACATAAGCCAACGCATGCGCCCCGGTGACCGCTTCAATGCGACGCACACCTGCTGCCACACCACTTTGCGCAACCACTTTGAACAATCCGATGTCGCCGGTGCTGTGGACATGGGTGCCACCGCACAACTCTCGACTGCTGCCAATGTCAAGCACACGCACGGTGTCGCCATACTTCTCGCCAAACAACATCATGGCGCCGGTTTTTTTCGCCGCTTCAATGTCCATCAAGCGGGCTTGCGTGGCTTGGTTGGAGAGAATTTCTTGGTTGACGCGTTGCTCGATCTCTTTGATTTGGGCGTCTGTGATCGGTCCGTGATGGGCAAAGTCAAATCGGGTGCGTTCGCTGTTGACCAAGCTGCCTTTTTGTTGCACATGTGCGCCAAGCACTTCACGCAATGCCTTGTGCATCAAATGCGTGGCTGAATGGTTGCGCACGGTGGCCGCACGCAGTTCGGTGTCAACTTTGGCGTGCAAGGTTTCGCCCACTTTGATGCTGCCTTGCACCATGAGTCCATGGTGACCAAACACATCGGCTTTGATTTTGACCGTGTCACCCACTTCAAACCGCGCAGCCTTGCTGGACTCGCCCGCCATGAGCCAACCTTGGTCACCCAACTGGCCGCCACTCTCAGCATAAAACGGTGTGTGGTCCAACACCACCACCCCTGTTTGGCCCGCTTGCATGTCGTTCACCGACACTCCATCCACATACAAAGCCGTGACTTTGGCTTCGACTTGCAAATGGTCATAGCCTACAAATTCGTTGCTGGATCCGGTGTAGTCCAACGCCCGGTCCATCTTGAATTTACCCGCGGCACGTGCCTGCGTTTTTTGTTTTTCCATGGCGAGGTTGAAACCATCGACGTCCACACTCACGCCTCTCTCTCGGCACACATCTTGGGTCAGGTCTAGCGGAAAACCGTAGGTGTCGTGCAACTTGAATGCCACTTCACCCGAAAGTATTTTGGATTGCTCAGTCAATGAAGTGTCCAAAATATGCATCCCGTTTTCCAAGGTTTCATAGAAACGCTCTTCTTCCGTTTTGAGTGCTTGGGTGATGCTTTGCGCCTGCGCCGCCAAACTGGGATAAGCCTCGCCCATGAGCTTGACCAAGTCGGGCACCAGTTTGTGGAAGAACGGTTTTTTCTGTCCCAGTTTGTAGCCATGGCGGATCGCACGCCGAATGATGCGTCGCTGCACATAGCCACGCCCTTCGCTGCCAGGAATCACCCCGTCACTGACTAAAAAAGCGGTGGCGCGAATGTGGTCCGCAATCACGCGCAATGAACTGTTGTGCAAGTCGGTGCAACCGGTTTCGCGGGCGGCGGCGCGGATCAATGCGTCAAACAAATCGATCTCGTAATTGCTGTGCACATGCTGCAAGATGGCCGCGAGTCGCTCCAGGCCCATGCCGGTGTCCACGCAAGGCGCGGGCAATTTTTTCAGGCTGCCATCGGGCTGCATATCAAACTGCATGAACACGTGGTTCCATATTTCGATGAACCGGTCACCGTCTTCGTCTGGGCTGCCGGGTGGCCCGCCGGGGATGTGTGCGCCATGGTCGTAAAAAATTTCAGAGCACGGACCGCATGGCCCTGTGTCGGCCATCATCCAAAAATTGTCTGACGCGTATTTCTTGCCTTTGTTGTCGCCAATGCGAACAATGCGATCGGCCGGCAAACCAATTTCTTTGTGCCAAATGTCATAGGCCTCGTCGTCGTCGATGTACACCGTCACCATGAGTCGCTCGGGGGGCAATTGGTACACCTGCGTGAGCAACTCCCAACCCCATTTCAAACTGTCCCGCTTGAAGTAGTCGCCAAAGGACCAATTGCCCAGCATTTCAAAAAAAGTGTGGTGACGGGCGGTGTAACCCACATTTTCCAAATCGTTGTGTTTGCCACCGGCGCGCAAACAGGCTTGCACGGACGCGGCGCGAACGTATGAGCGTTTGTCTTCGCCCAAAAACACATCCTTGAATTGCACCATGCCCGAGTTGGTGAACATCAACGTCGGGTCATTGCCAGGCACCAGCGGGCTGGACGCCACGACAGTGTGACCTTTGGCCGCGAAAAAATCCAAAAAGGTTTTGCGGATGTCGGCCACAGACAACTTGGGCAAAGCAGAAGGGGTTGCGTTCATGGTGATGGAATCGTGATTCAGCGGTAACTCGGGGCAGTCAGCGAATCGCTGACCGCAGGCGCCATAGTGCTGGCGGAAAAGACCGAATTATAGGTTTTCACTCCTCAACAAATGGCATGGGCGTCAACCGTGTTGTGCAGGGTTTTACGCATCTCCTTTTTCTGAATCAAACTGCAACGTGCAAGCGAAGACATGCCGCATTTGCCGAGTAATCAGTGGTAGTGACCGCGACAAGCAACCACAGCCAATTCGTCATCATCTGCGGCATAGACCAAGCGGTGAACATCGTCAATGCGCCGTGACCAGTAGCCAGACAAATTGCCTACCAGCGGTTCAGGCTTTCCAATACCGTGGAATGGGTCACGCAGGGCTGACTCGATCAAGAGATTGATTCGACGCAAGGTCTTTTTGTCCTGCCCTTGCCAATAGGTGTAATCGTGCCAAGCCGCGGCTGTGAACAACAGCACCCGACTCATGCGGTCAACAGTTTTCTATGCTTGGCTTTGCCTGCCTTGTGTTGCGCAATGGATGAGGCGAGGTGTGCGGCATTGGCAGGGTGGGATAGCAAGTAAAGGGTCTCGGCCATGCTTTCATATTGGGCTTGTGACATGACCACGGCGTTACCTCCCTCGCGACGTGTGATGACGGCGATATCTGCGTCATTGACTACGCCATCAATCACAGCCTTCAAACCATTGCGGGCATCGGTATAGGAGATGATTTTCATAGATAACCTGCACAGAAATATGGACAGGTCATTCTATCTCACTGCCTCTGACGCAAGAAGGTGATCTGCGACCATTTGAAAACATCTGCCATGCCAAAGCATGGCTTGAGCGTCATGGGTTGAACTTGACTTTCTGTCGAAAAAGTTCAAGGGGCATAATTTCCTTTGACTGCACCCGCTCCGAAACTCAGAAAGTTCCCCATGGACATGAAAACCTCTCCACTTTCATTGCTCAAAGACCCCAGTCTGCTCAAAACAGATGGCCTGATCAACGGCCAATGGGTCGCCGGTTCCAACCGGTTCGAGGTGCATGACCCGAGCACCGGATTGACTTTGGCCCATGTGGCGAATCTGGGGCCGCAAGAGGCAGAAAAAGCGATTGCCGCCGCCGATACCGCGTGGCCAGCATGGCGTCAAACAACAGCCAAAGAACGCAGCCAGTTGTTGCGCCGTTGGTTCGATTTGTTGATGGCCAATGCGGACGACCTCGCGCGCATCCTCACCGCCGAGCAAGGCAAGCCCTATGCCGAAGCCAAAGGCGAAATCGCCTACGGCGCGAGTTTTGTGGAGTGGTATGCCGAAGAAGCCAAGCGGGTGAATGGTGAAACCTTGCCTCAGTTTGACAACAACCGCCGCCTGATGGTGATCAACCAACCCATTGGCGTTTGTGCAGCCATCACGCCGTGGAATTTCCCGCTGGCCATGATCACCCGAAAAGTTGCCCCAGCGCTGGCCGCTGGCTGCCCGGTGGTGATCAAACCTGCAGAGCTCACACCCTTGACTGCCTTGGCGGCCGCCGAACTCGCCGTGCGCGCGGGCATTCCTGCGGGTGTTCTCAACATGCTGAGCGCCGACAGCGCCAACAGCATCGCGATTGGCAAAGTGTTTTGTGCCAGCGACACGGTGCGGCACATCAGTTTCACCGGCTCTACCGAGGTCGGACGGATTTTGATGGCCCAATCTGCACCGACGGTGAAGAAACTGGCGCTGGAATTGGGCGGCAACGCGCCGTTCATCGTGTTCGATGACGCTGACATCGACTCTGCCGTCGAAGGCGCCATGCTCAGCAAGTACCGCAATGCTGGCCAGACCTGCGTTTGCTCTAACCGCTTTTATGTGCAGTCCGGCGTGTATGAAGAATTTGTGCAGAAATTCACCGCCAAAGTCAAAACCTTGAAGACCGGAAACGGTTTTGAAGAGGGGGTGACGCAAGGACCGTTGATTGAACCTGCTGCGTTGCAAAAAGTGCAATCGCATGTGTCAGATGCATTGGCAAAAGGCGGGCGTGTCCTGACCGGCGGCAAAGCTTTGCAAGGGCAATTTTTTGAGCCTACCTTGGTGGCAGACGCCACTGCCGACATGCTGTGCGCCCGCGAAGAAACCTTCGGACCGTTTGCGCCGGTGTTCAAATTTGAGACAGAAGCGCAAGCGATTGCCGCAGCCAACCACACAGAATTTGGTTTGGCCAGTTACTTTTACACCCGTGACATGGGCCGCATCTACCGCGTTGGCGAAGCCTTGGAATACGGCATGGTCGGCGTCAATGTGGGCATTTTGGCCACAGAACATGTGCCCTTTGGTGGGATGAAGCAATCTGGCTTGGGTCGGGAAGGTTCGCGCCATGGAATGACCGAGTATTTAGAGATGAAATACCTTTGCATCGGGGATATCTTGAGATAGTATTCAAATGTTTAAGATTTTTTACTTTGAGAACTATGCGTTATCAGAAAATTTACCTCAGGTTTTTAAGCTTGATTCAAGCGGTTCAAGCCAAAGGAGAACTGCCAACGCTTGATCCAGAAGCCAAGCAACTGATAGAAATCATTGCGGTCAGGCATTCTTTGGGCCAGGCAATGACCATCAGCGATGCCATGGGTCTCAAGTCGATTGCCTCGCCCGCCACGCTCCATCGAAAAATAGACATATTGCGCGGGCTGGGTTTGATAGAAACACATTTTCAAGGTGACAACAGGCGCACCAAATATTTGCGTCCCACCGAACTCGCTGCTGACTACTTCAGCACCATGGGCAGCATGATGGAAAACGCCAGCACAACCGCTGACTAACCCAACAAAGGTACACCGGTTTTGCTTTGGATGAAATCACGGCTCACGCCGTCGGCCAATTCAACCAATTTCAATCCGTGAGGGGTGACATCCATCACGCCCAAGTCGGTGATGATGCGGTCCACCACACCAACCCCAGTCAATGGCAACGTGCAAACGGGCAATATTTTCAAATCCTCGCCGCCATCTTTTTTGCGGGCCACATGCTCCATCAAAATGATGACCCGCTTGACACCCGCCACCAAGTCCATGGCGCCACCCATGCCTTTGACCATCTTGCCGGGAATCATCCAATTGGCCAGATCGCCAGCGGCGCTGACTTGCATCGCGCCCAAAATCGACAAATTGATTTTGCCGCCGCGAATCATGGCAAAGCTGTCGTGGCTGCCAAAAATAGAGGTGCCCGCCAGTGTGGTGACCGTTTGTTTTCCCGCATTGATCAAATCTGCATCCACGTGCTCTTCGGTCGGAAACGGACCAATGCCCAGCATGCCGTTTTCTGACTGCAACCACACCTCCATGTTTGAAGGCACATGGTTGGCCACCAGAGTGGGAATGCCAATGCCCAAATTCACATAAAAACCGTCTTGCAATTCGTGGGCAGCACGCGCTGCCATTTGGTCTTGGGTCCAAGGCATGGTCAGACTCCTGCTTTCTCTGTGATGGTGCGTTTCTCGATCCGTTTCTCCGGGTGCGGGTTGTGCACGATACGGTGCACATAAATGCCCGGCAAATGGATGCTGTCTGGTTGCAATTCGCCGACCTCAACCACATGCTCCACCTCGACGATGCACAACTTGCCCGCCATGGCCGCCGCTGGGTTGAAATTGCGGGCGGTCAACCGAAATTGCAAATTACCGGCTTTGTCTGCGGTATGCGCTTTGACCAACGATACATCTGGCACCAAGGCGCGTTCCATGACGTAGGTTTCACCCTCAAACTCACGCAATTCCTTGCCCTCTGCCACCATGGTGCCGACGCCAGTTTTGGTGAAGAAAGCCGGTATGCCCGCGCCACCTGCGCGCAATTTTTCTGCCAAGGTGCCTTGCGGCGTGAAATCCAACTCAAGTTCACCCGCCAAATATTGGCGCTCAAATTCTTTGTTTTCACCCACATAGGAGGAAATCATTTTTTTGATTTGACGGGTGGCCAACAACTTACCCAGTCCGAAATCATCGACACCGGCGTTGTTCGAAATCACGGTCAAGTGCTTGACACCGCTGTCGCGCAAGGCATCGATCAGCGCTTCTGGAATACCGCACAGACCAAACCCACCGACGGCCAGCAGTTGGTGGTCTTTGACCACATCTTTGAGTGCCGCAGCGGCACTGGGAAAAAGTTTGTTCAATCGTGTCTCCCGCGAATCATTCAATTCATTCTACTGGGCAGGTTTTGCTGCCACACCCAGTCGCTGGGCATAATCTGCGCAACCAGGAGCCCGCATGAACCGTTATCCCACGCCTGAAATCAAAGACCTTCCTCAAGACATCGTCGACAAAATTCTGGAAGTCCAAGAAAAAGCGGGCTTTGTACCGAATGTGTTTTTAAGTTTGGCGCGACGCCCCGCAGAATGGCGTGCATTTTTCGCTTACCACGATGCGTTGATGTTGAAAGAGGATTCCAACCTCTCCAAAGGTGACAGAGAAATGATCGTCACCACCACGAGTGCGGCCAACCACTGTCTTTACTGTGTGATTGCCCACGGTGCCATTTTGCGCATTCACGAGAAAAAACCTTTGGTCGCAGACCAAGTGGCCATCAATTACCGCAAAGCAGATATTTCTGCCAGACAACGCGCCATGCTCGACTTTGCCATGAAAGTGTGTTTGCACAGCCACACCATTGATGAAAACGATTTCACCGCACTGCATGCGCATGGTTTCAACGATGAAGACATTTGGGATATTGCGAGCATCACGGCATTTTTTGGCATGTCCAACCGCATTGCGAATTTTTCCGGCATGCTGCCAAATGCGGAGTTTTACGCCATGGGCAGAACACCCAAAGAAAAGAAATGAAACGCTATTGAACGCCAGTGCGAATTTGCAATTGGCCCATGATCATTTCCACCAAGGCGTCCTCATATTCCTGCGGGTTCTCAATGGTCACCCTCTCCAAGGAGGTACTGCGCAAACAACCCATCAAAGACCTGTTTAAAACAAAACAACGGGTGGCTGACATTCTGGAGAAATAAGGGTTTTGTATATATTTCAAACACGCTCTTAACCGGTCTACCATGTTGCGCATGGTTTCTATGGTTTCTTCAGGTGTTTCTACCAACCAACACAGGCGGTTCAGAGATTGCATTTGTTCATCTCCCAATGCAAATCCTTTGATACAAATGCGTATGTAATGTCTGAAAAAAAATTCGGGATCGATTTCAGCCGCGTCAGATTTGGTTTCCACACGGTATAAAAAACTGCTGAGCTCCTGCAGCACCATTTCTCTGGAATATTGCACCATGGCCCGAAAAATGGCATCTTTGCTTGAAAAATATTGGTAGAGCGTGCCCACCGAAAAAC
>CANGZG010000077.1 GCA_947458415.1 Comamonadaceae bacterium
CCTCGCTCGGCTTTGCCCACCATGGCAATCAGGCCGGTTTGGGCCAACATCATCTCGGTGAATTTGTCCATGCGTGTGGCGGTGGTCGGGCCGGCAGGCCCCACGGCCTCATCGCCGACCGGGTCGACCGGGCCGACGTAATAAATGACGCGGTTGGTGAAATCGACTGGCAATGGCTCGCCTTTGGCCAACATGTCTTGAATGCGTTTGTGTGCGGCGTCTCGACCAGTGAGCATCTTGCCGTTGAGCAACAAGGTTTGCCCGGGTTTCCAAGCCGCCACTTGTTCGCGGGTCAACGTATTCAAATTGACCCGTTGGCTTTTGAGTGTGTCGGGCACCCAGTCCACTTTTGGCCACAGATCCAATGAGGGCGGGTCCAAGTAGACCGGGCCGCTGCCGTCCATCACAAAATGCGCGTGACGCGTCGCCGCGCAATTGGGAATCATCGCCACGGGTTTGCTGGCCGCGTGCGTGGGGTACATCTGAATCTTGATGTCGAGCACGGTGGTGAGCCCACCCAAACCTTGCGCACCAATGCCCAGCGCATTGACTTTCTCGTACAACTCCAAGCGCAGTTCTTCGGTTGGCGTCAGCTTCTCGCCTTGGGATGATTTGGCTTGCAGCTCATGCATGTCCAAGTCGTCCATCAAACTTTGCTTGGCCATCAACATGGCTTTTTCTGCGGTGCCGCCAATGCCGATGCCCAACATGCCAGGCGGGCACCAACCTGCGCCCATGGTGGGCACGGTTTTCAGCACCCAATCGACCACGCTGTCGCTTGGGTTGAGCATGACCATTTTGGATTTGTTTTCGCTGCCGCCGCCTTTGGCAGCCACGGTCACCTCCAAGGTGTCGCCTTCTACCAGCTCAGTGAAGATGACGGCGGGTGTGTTGTCGCCGGTGTTTTGGCGGGCGAACTGCGGGTCGGCCACCACGCTGGCACGCAAGCGGTTGTCACTGTGGTTGTAGGCACGGCGCACCCCTTCGTTGATGGCGTCGTCCAAACTGCCGCTGAAGCCCTCAAACCGCACGCCCATGCCGACTTTGAGGAACACGTTGACGATGCCGGTGTCTTGGCAGATGGGGCGGTGTCCGGTCGCACTCATTTTGCTGTTGGTCAAAATTTGGGCGATGGCATCTTTGGCCGCTGCACTTTGCTCGCGTTCATAGGCGCGTGCCAAATGCGCGATGTAGTCTGTCGGGTGGTAGTAGCTGATGAATTGCAATGCGGCGGCAACCGATTCGATCAAGTCGTTTTGTTTGATGTGGGTCATGGCGTGTCAACGAACGTTCAGTGGTGTGCATCGGCTTCGTTGCCAATCACGCGGGTTTGGTTCAGCAATTTGTCGGTGTAGGCAATGGCGATGGCGCTGAGTAAAAACGCGATGTGAATGATGGTTTGCCAGATCAATACTTTCTCATCGTAGTTGGCGGCATTGATGAAAGTTTTGAGCAAATGGATAGACGAAATACCGATGATGGCCATGGCCAATTTCACTTTCAACACCGATGCGTTGACATGGCTCAGCCACTCAGGTTGATCGGGGTGTTGTTCCAGGTACATGCGCGAGACAAAGGTCTCGTAGCCGCCCACAATCACCATGATCAACAGGTTGGAGATCATGACCACGTCGATCAAGCCCAAAATGACCAGCATGATGATGGCCTCGGTGAGTTTGGTCGGCACACTGTCGCTTTTGTAGCCAATGCTGGTGACCAGGGCTTGCAAGGCAGTTTGGCTGCCAAACACTGCTTCGAGTAAATGAACCAATTCCACCCAAAAATGGTAGACATAAACGCCTTGCGCAGCGATCAATCCCAAGTACAGCGGGAGTTGCAGCCAACGGCTGGCAAAAACAAATCGAGACAGTTTGTTTGGAGGCTTTGGTTCAGAGGCTTGCATGCTGGTTTTCCTGGCGCGTGAAGGGATAGGGTCACTGCTGAGATTCTAGGCAAAGCCAATGGCGCTGGGCGCAGTAAGTTTCAAGCCAGTCAGTGCCTTGTAAGAGCCTGCCGCGAAAGTCAGGTGAGTTCAAGCCCAGAGCCGCCAGATCGGCCACCCAATTCAGGAGACAAGCCATGAGCCACGACCACCCTTTACCGGTGATTGCACCGCCCCCCGCATTTGCCAAGCAAGCTGCCGTGTCCGGCATGGACGCCTACCATGCCTTGGTCAAACAGGCCGAAGAGGATTACGAGGGGTTTTGGGCAGCGCAGGCCAAGCGTTTGCTCGATTGGCAAACCCCTTTCACGCAAACATTGAACCAAAGCAAGGCGCCGTTCTTCACTTGGTTTGAAGACGGTCGATTGAATGCGTCTTACAACTGCTTAGACCGCCAAGTCGAGCGTGGACTGGGTGACAAAACCGCGATCATTTTTGAAGCCGACGGCGGTGAAGTCACCCGCACCAGTTATGCGCAGTTGTTGTCACGCACCTGCCAAATCGCCAATGCCATGAAGTCGTTGGGCATCACCAAAGGCGACCGGGTCATCATTTACATCTCCATGTCTGTCGATGGTGTGGCAGCCATGCAAGCTTGTGCGCGCATTGGCGCCACCCATTCGGTGGTGTTTGGTGGTTTCTCCGCGCAAAGTTTGCGTGACCGCATCGAAGACACTGGTGCCAAATTGGTCATCACCGCAGACCACCAATTGCGTGGCGGCAAGCAACTGCCTTTGAAATCCATCGTTGACGAAGCACTGGCCTTGGGTGGTTGCGACAGCATTCAGCATGTGTTGGTGGCCAAGCGCTCAGGTGCAGAAGTGGCCATGCAGGCGGGCCGCGACCTGTGGTTGTCTGAACTGGCGGACAAGCAGCCCACCACCTGTACCCCAGAGTGGGTAGAAGCTGAGCACCCGCTCTTCTTGCTCTACACCTCTGGCTCGACCGGCAAACCCAAAGGCGTGCAGCACAGCACCGGTGGTTATTTGATGCATGCCGCGCTCACCACCGAATGGACGTTTGACCTGAAACACGACGATGTGTTTTGGTGCACCGCTGACATCGGTTGGGTCACTGGCCACACTTACATTGCTTATGGTCCGTTGGCACTGGGCGGCACACAAATCGTGTTTGAAGGTGTGCCCACCTTCCCAGACGCAGGTCGTTTTTGGAAAATGATCCAGGACCACAAAGTCAGTATTTTTTACACCGCGCCCACGGCGATTCGCTCGCTCATCAAAGCGGCAGAGAGCAACGAAGCGGTTCACCCGGCCCGTTACAACTTAGGCAGTTTGCGATTGCTCGGGTCGGTCGGCGAGCCGATCAACCCAGCGGCTTGGGAGTGGTACCACCAGCATGTGGGTGGCAGCCGTTGCCCGATTGTGGACACCTTTTGGCAAACCGAAACCGGTGGTCACATGATCACGCCGTTGCCGGGTGCGACGCATTTGGTGCCTGGCTCATGCACCTTGCCTTTTCCGGGCATTCAAGCGGCCATCGTGGATGAAACGGGCAAAGACGTGCCTCACGGTCAGGCCGGCATATTGGTGGTGAAAAAACCTTGGCCTTCGATGATCCGCACCATTTGGGGCGACCCGGAGCGGTTCAAGAAAAGTTATTTTCCTGAAGACTTCCAAGGCAAATACTATTTGGCAGGTGATGGTGCGGTTCGCGATGCGCACACAGGCAACTTCACCATCACGGGACGAATTGACGATGTGTTGAACGTCTCTGGTCACCGCATGGGCACGATGGAAATCGAGTCGGCGTTGGTGAGTTGCACCGAACTGGTCGCCGAAGCGGCGGTGGTGGGCCGCCCGGACGACACCACCGGTGAGGCCATTTGTGCGTTTGTGGTGTTGAAGCGCTCGCGCCCTACGGGTGACGAGGCCAAGCAAATCGCCAAGTTGTTGCGTGACCATGTGGGCAAGGAAATCGGCCCGATCGCCAAGCCCAAGGACATTCGCTTTGGCGAGAACTTACCCAAAACACGTTCGGG
The DNA here is from genome assembly GCA_947458415.1 of Comamonadaceae bacterium. Lineage (GTDB taxonomy): Bacteria > Pseudomonadota > Gammaproteobacteria > Burkholderiales > Burkholderiaceae_C > Limnohabitans. The sequence goes on from CANGZG010000077.1 coordinate 3,942, forward strand.
CAAGATCATGCGTCGCTTGTTGCGGTCCATCGCCAAGGGCGAGGCGATCACGCAAGATGTGTCAACGCTGGAGAACCCAGCCATATTGACGCAGTTGTCTGAGAGCGTTTGAAATTGGGAAATTGGTATCTGACCCCAATTTTATTTCAAACCCAAAATCCAAGTCACCAATTTTTTTGATTCAGCTTCGTTGACTTGCGGGTTGGCTGGCATGGGAATCGCACCCCAAACACCGCCACCGCCTTGACGAATTTTGGTGGCCAAAGCCGCAGCAGCCTCTTTGTTGCCAGCGTATTTTTTGGCCACCTCTTTGAACGAGGGGCCCAGCACTTGGGTGCCGACGGCATGGCAACCCAAACAATTTTTGGCACCCGCCAATTTTTCATCCGCCCAAGCGGCGTTGCTTAAACAAACAGCGGTCAGGGTGGCAATCAACACACGTTTCATGACTAAGTCCTCAGAGTAAAAAAATCAATACAAGTCCAACACCGCGCCTTTGCTGGCGGTGGACGCGTTGTGGGCAAATTTGGCTTGCACACCGCGGGTGTAACGTGGTGCAGGTGCTTTCCATGCGGCGCGGCGTTTTGCAATCTCGGCGTCAGGCACGTTGAGTTGCAACAACAGTTTGTGCGCATCAATCGTGATGCTGTCGTCTTCGTGAATCAACGCGATGGTGCCACCTACCGCGGCTTCAGGCGCGACATGGCCAACCACCATGCCCCAAGTGCCACCCGAGAAACGCCCGTCTGTGATGAGGCCCACGCTTTCACCCAAACCTGCGCCAATCAACGCGCTGGTCGGGGCCAGCATCTCAGGCATGCCGGGGCCGCCTTTGGGGCCAAGGTAGCGCAACACCATGACATCACCTGCTTTGATTTTGCCGTCCAGCACCGCTTTGAGTGCGGATTGTTCGTCGTCAAACACCCTGGCCGGCCCTGTGATGACCGGGTTTTTCAAGCCGGTGATTTTGGCCACGGCGCCCTCGGGAGAGAGGTTGCCTTTCAAAATCGCCAAATGGCCTTCGGCGTACATGGGTTTGTCGATCGGGCGAATCACATCTTGGTCTGCGCGCGGTGCGTCAGGCACATCGGCCAAATTCTCTGCCACGGTTTTGCCTGTGATGGTCATGCAGTCACCATGCAGCAAACCCGCTTTGAGCAATACCTTCATGACTTGCGGAATGCCGCCGGCCTTGTGCAAATCGACAGCCAAGTATTTGCCGCTGGGTTTGAGGTCGCAAATGACGGGGATTTTTTTGCGCATGCGTTCGAAGTCATCGATCGTCCAATCGACTTGCGCTGCATGTGAAATGGCCAGAAAGTGCAGCACCGCGTTGGTGGAGCCGCCAGTGGCCATGATGACGGCGACTGCATTTTCGATGGCTTTTTTCGTCACGATGTCGCGCGGTTTCAAATCTTTTTTGATCGCTTCAATCAAAACTTTGGCCGCTTCTTTGGCCGAGTTTTGTGTTTCGTCGTGCGGGTTGGCCATGGTGGAGGAGTAGGGCAAGGCCATACCGAGCGCTTCAAAAGACGAGGACATGGTGTTGGCGGTGTACATGCCGCCGCAAGAGCCGGTGCCGGGGATGGCGCGCATCTCAATTTCACGCAAATCCGCATCGCTCAATTTGCCGGCGGCGTTCTCGCCCACGGCTTCAAACACGCTCACGATGTTGAGGTCTTTGCCTTTGTAATGGCCAGGAAGAATGGTGCCGCCATAGACATAAATGGCAGGCACGTTGGCGCGCAACATGCCCATCATGCCGCCGGGCATGTTTTTGTCGCAACCTCCGACGACAACGACGCCGTCCATCCATTGGCCACCGACACAGGTTTCAATGCAATCTGAGATGACTTCGCGGCTGACGAGGGAATACTTCATGCCCTCGGTGCCCATGCTCATGCCGTCTGAAATGGTGGGTGTGCCGAAAATTTGTGCATTACCACCGGCCTCTTCGATGCCCGCCACGGCGGCGTTGGCCAGTTTTTGCAAACCACTGTTGCATGGGGTGATGGTGGAATGCCCGTTGGCCACACCGACCATCGGCTTGACAAAGTCACTTTCTTCGTAGCCCATGGCGTAGTACATCGAGCGGTTGGGCGCGCGGGATTTGCCCTCGGTGATGTTGGCAGAGCGGCGGTTGATTTTGATGGGGGAAGTAGCCATGGGTTGTCCAATGTTTCAATACGGATGAGCAAAGAGTTTAGCCTTGGGGGGCGACCGCCCGAGTGGACCGGCCAAAGGCATGGGTTGTACCTTGAATTGACGCACAATCGGTCACATGCTGATACATCCTCAATTTGATCCCGTGGCCTTGTCTTTGGGGCCAGTATCCATCCATTGGTATGGCATCACCTACCTTGTGGCTTTCATGCTGTTTTTGGGGTTGGCGCGTTGGCGACTTCAGCACGAACCCTACGCCAGTTTGTCCAAGTCAGGCACATGGAATGTTCAATTCATAGACGACTTGATGACCTATGGCTTGCTTGGCGTGGTGCTGGGTGGCCGTTTGGGGTATTGCCTGTTTTACCAACCCGGTTATTACGCGGCACATCCTTTGGAAATCGCCTATGTCTGGCAAGGTGGCATGAGCTTTCATGGCGGCATGTTGGGCGTGATTGGCGCGATGGCCTTGGCCGCTTGGCGCAAGAAACGGCATTGGCTCGAGGTCACTGACTTTGTCGCGCCTTGCGTGCCCACTGGGCTGGCTGCAGGGCGCATCGGCAATTTCATCAATGGTGAACTGTGGGGAAGGGCGGCTGACCCCAGTTTGCCGTGGGCCATGGCGTTCCCGCAAAGCGGCTCGCAATGGCCCAGACACCCTTCGCAGATTTACCAATTCTTGCTAGAGGGTTTGTTGTTGTTTGCGGTGTTGTGGTGGCTGGCGCGCAAACCCCGCCCCACGGGCTGGGTATCCGGTGTGTTTTTGGTGGGCTATGGCAGTTTGCGTTTCGCTGCAGAGTATTTCCGTGAACCGGATGCGCATTTGGGCCTGTTGTCGTTGGGCCTGTCAATGGGCCAGTGGTTGTGCGTGCCGATGGTGCTCATCGGTATTGGCTTGATGGTGTGGTCACAACGCCGTCTTGTGCCTGTTGATCACACCTGAACTTGGATGGGATGTTTGATGCACAACGCCAATCTTTACCAAGCACTGAGAGAAGGTTTTCCTGATGACTTGCAACGCATAGCGGTTGAAACAGACCAGGGCTTGGCTTACAGCTGGAGCGACTTGGAGCGCGGCAGCGCGATGATGGCCAATTGGATCGAGAGTCTGACATTACCCGCGTCATCTCGCATCGCGGTGCAGGTTGAAAAATCGGTGGAAGTGTTGATGTTGTACTTGGCCACGTTGCGCAGTGGTCACGTGTTTTTACCGCTGAACCCTGCTTACCAAGCCGCTGAGATGGCGTATTTCATTGGCAATGCCGAACCGGCGTTGGTGGTGTGTTCGCCTGAGAAATTCAGCAGCGTGAGCAAAATCGCATTCCAATCAGGCACGACCTATGTGGTCACGCTGGACGACCAACGCACAGGCAGTTTGCTGCAACGCGCTGCGCACCACAGCGATTTGCACACACCGGTTCACCGCCAACCCGATGACATCGCCGCCATCATCTACACCAGTGGCACCACGGGGCGCAGCAAAGGGGCGATGTTGAGCCATGGCAATTTGCTGAGCAATGCAAGTGTGCTGAATGACTACTGGGGCTGGCAAGTTGGCGATGTGTTGATTCACGCACTGCCCATTTTTCATGTGCATGGCCTGTTTGTGGCAATCCACGGTGCGTTGCTCAGCGGCAGCCCAATGTGTTGGCACAGCCGGTTTGACCCTGCACGGGTGTTGGCAGACATGTCGCGTGCCACCGTGTTGATGGGGGTGCCTACTTTCTATACGCGTTTGCTGGCGCTGCCTGGTTTGAACAAATCCGCTTGCGCAGGCATGCGGTTGTTCATTTCCGGTTCGGCACCGATGTTGGTCGACACCTTCGTGCAATGGCAAGAGCGAACCGGTCACACCGTGTTGGAGCGTTACGGCATGAGTGAAACCGTCATGCTGACATCCAACCCGTACCGCGCTGATCCACGATTTGGTGGCGCCACCGAACGCATCGGTGGCAGCGTGGGTTTTGCTTTGCCAAGCGTGGACCTGCGGATCGTGTCCGCTGCGGGCGAGCCCTTGCCTCGTGGTGAAGTCGGCAGCATTCAGGTCAAGGGGCCAAATGTGTTTGCAGGGTATTGGCGCATGCCTGAAAAAAACGCCCAAGAGTTCACCGCAGATGGCTACTTCATCACGGGTGACATGGGCACTTTGGATGACAAAGGGTATGTGCGCATTGTGGGTCGCAGCAAGGACTTGATCATCAGCGGCGGTCTCAATGTGTATCCAGCTGAAATTGAAGACGTGTTGAACAACTTGCCAGGCGTTGCAGAAAGCGCCGTGGTGGGGGTGCCGCATGCAGATTTCGGGGAGGTGGGTTTTGCGTTTGTGCTGGCGCGCCCCGGTTCAGCGTTGCAAGCCGACCACTTGTTGCAGTCACTCAAAGGCAGATTGGCCAACTTCAAACTGCCTAAATATTGTCAATTGGTGCCAGAGTTGCCCCGCAACGCCATGGGCAAAGTGCAGAAGAATGTGTTGCGTGAAATTGGGAAATTGGGGTCAGATACCAATTAAATGCGTCACCAACAATTCGATGAATTCTCTGGCGGGTTGGCCATGGCATGGGCAACGGCTTGTCCCAATTCAATCACCGCCATGGCGTAGTAACTGCTGCGGTTGTAGCGGGTGATCACGAAAAAATTTTCGGTGCCTGCGACATAACTGGGTGGGTTGCCCGCATTGTGCAATTGCACCAGCGCCAACGGTTTGCCAAACGACAGCGCGGAATCTTCCAACACAGCTTGCTTGCTTTGCAAATGCGCCACGGACCACGAAGGCACGATGTCGGGGGCCAACAAAGCATTCAGGTCATCTTCATGGATGGACCCGGTATTCACTTCAAAATGGGTGGGCATGCCAGGCTGCCAGCCGTAGGCTTTGAAATAGTTGGCGACAGAGCCAATCGCATCGGCAGTGCTGTTGCTGAGGTCAATGCGACCGTCACCGTCAAAGTCGACGGCAAACCGCGCGATGCTCGACGGCATGAACTGAGGCCATCCGCTGGCGCCGGCGTAACTCCCCAGCGGTGGCGTTTGGCTGGGCTGCGTTTTTTGTTGTTTCAAGAAATAAGCCAATTCATTTTGAAAAAAGGCTTTGCGTTCGGAGGCTTGCGGATGCGCTGCTGGAAATTGCAGACTGAGGGTGGCCAATGCGTCCAGCAATTTGTACTGACCTTGGTATTGGCCATAAAAAGTTTCCACCCCGATGATGCCGACGATGTATTGCGGCGCAACACCGTAAATCACCAAGGCCTGGTCCAGCAGCAAAGCATGGTCGCGCCAAAACTTGACACCGGTTTGGATGCGGCAATCGGTCAAAAACCTGGCTCGGTAGGCGGTCCAATTTTTTTGTTGCACGGATGCAGGTGGCAACACCATGGTGAGGATGGCGGGCACCAAGCGCGCCTTTGCAATTTGCTTTTGAACCCATGCCTGGGGAAGTTGCTGTTGTCTTGCGATGGTTTTTGCCAGCTCACGCACTGCGACGGAATGGCCAAAGGCTTTGCCTTTGACAACGTTGGCGCCCGAGCGAGGCGGGGCTTTTTTCTTGGCTGCCGCAGATGTTTGGTGTTTGGACGCCGCAGCCTTCGGGGTTGGGGTCGCTGCATGGGCCAGGCTGACACACACGGCACAGACTGCGATGAGCGCCGTCCACAAGCTGGTTCGGTAGCGGTGGGCGAGGTTATGGGTTAGAAGGTTGCGCATTGGACCTGAGTGTAGCCAACCGCAGGTGAAAATCGGTTCATTCAAGCGTGTTAAGCTGATTTCAAACATGGAAAATCTCAACGTATTACTGTCTGCGCTGACGCAAGAGAGCTTGCCAACGGCCTTGCTCAGAGAGGCCATTTATTTGTCGGCGATCGTGGTGTTCGCTTGGTTGACCGCTTGGGTCATGGGGCGGCATTCCCAAAGCGAGTCGGTGTTGTTTGGCAAACAAGTCATCGATGGCTTGTTGTTTCCACTGTTGGCGTTGTTGCTGACCTATCTTGTGCAGATGCTGCTCTCGAAGCAGCAGCCAGTCATTTTGTTGAAGTTGGCTGTGCCGGTGTTGTTGTCGCTGGCACTGATACGTTTGTGTGCTCGCGTATTGATGGCGGTGTTTCCACGTTCACCTGCCGCTTTGCTCACAGAACGCTTGGTGTCATGGCTGGCTTGGGGCGTGGCGGTGTTGTGGATCACCGATTTGCTGCCCTTGGTGGCCACGGAAATGGCGCAAATCCATTTGAACTTCGGTCGGGTCAAGATCGATCTGCGCACATTGTTTGAAGGCATGCTGTCTTCCGGTTTGGTGTTGGTACTCAGCTTGTGGTTGTCTGCTGCCATCGAACACCGCGTGCTCAGCCAAACCGTCAGCGATTTGTCGATGCGAAAAGTCGCTGCCAATGTGTTGCGTGCGGTGTTTTTGTTGCTGGGTTTGCTGTTGGCGTTGTCTGCCGTCGGGGTGGATTTGACCGCCTTGTCGGTGTTGGGCGGTGCCTTGGGTGTCGGCTTGGGCTTGGGCTTGCAAAAACTCGCGGCCAATTACGTCAGTGGGTTCGTGGTGTTGGTTGAACGATCTGTGCGCATCGGTGACCACATCCGGGTCGATGGGGTGGAAGGCCAAGTCAGCGACATCAAAACGCGTTACACCCTGGTTCGTGACGCGAATGGGCGCGAATCCATCATCCCGAACGAGCTGCTGATCACG
>CANGZG010000078.1 GCA_947458415.1 Comamonadaceae bacterium
GCCACCGACCGAGTACAACAAGGCCATCCAAACCATGAAACCGGGGATGATGTATTCCGCGCCTTGGTATTCGAAACTGAAGCCGCCCGACATCACCCACAAGATGCCGACAAAACTGCCGAGCGTGACCAGCGCGTCCAGCAAGCCCATGCTGAGCCCGACGGTTTGCTCTGTGAACATTTTGATGTCCTCTTGCATCCGTTGGTCAGGGTTGTCCGCGCCGTTCAGGTTGTCGCCCAATCCGTGGGTTTGGCGCAATTCAATTTGGTAAAAAATTTGGTGCGTGGTCCAGCGGGTCAGGAAATCGCGGGTCATCCAAGCGCGCCAGCGAATTTCCAGCAACTGCGTGAGGTAAAAACGGTAAACCGCCACCACGATGAACGCGGTAGCCAGCATGCCAAACACCTTGAGTTGTTCCCAAAACACCGCTTCGTCGCGGTTTTGCAAAGCATCGTAAAAAACCCGGTTCCACTCGTTCAAGAGCACCAGCACATACACCATGCCTAAATTCAGTCCAATGCATGCCAGCAACAAAAAGCGTGCCGACCAGCGTTCCTCGGACCGGAAATAAGGCAAGGACAGCGCCCAAACCTTGCCAAGGTGTACGCGTGTCTTGCGCCAAATAGAGCGTAAGGGGTTAAAAATTCGCATAAAACTTCAATCTTTTGGCAAACGTGTATTTTGCACCCCGCTGGCCACGTGGCCGGAAGGCACATGGCGGGCGGCCGATTCGATGTGCCCGGTCTGGTCGTCAAAGAAGAAATCGGGCTCGAATTCGCGCAAAAACTCGCCTTTGGCCAAGCCACCCAAAAACATGGCTTCGTCCACTTGGATGTTCCATTGCATCAAGGTGCGAATGGCGCGCTCATGCGCCGGTGCGCTGCGCGCGGTGACCAAAGCAGTGCGAATGCGGATGGCCGAGGTGCCTTCTTGTTGCAAGCGATGCAATGCCGCCAGCAGCGGTTTGAACGGGCCGTCTGACAAGGGCTGTGCCGCTTTGTCTTTTTCATGTTGTTGAAACGCATTCAGCCCTTGCGACTGAAACACCTGCTCGGCCTCGTCGCTGAACAACACCGCGTCGCCGTCAAACGCAATGCGCACTTCATGCGGGTGGGCTTCAGACGCGTGTGCCGAATGCGGGTAGACCTGCGCGGCGGGCACGCCAGCATCGAGCGCCGCGCGAACATCGCTCAAATGCGCAGACAAAAACAAGTTGGCGTTCAGCGGTTTGAGGTAACGCCAAGGCGGTTGCCCACGGGTGAAACTGCCGCGTTGAATGTCCAAGCCATAGTGTTGTGCTGAACGAAACACCCGCATGCCGCTGACCGGGTCGTTGCGCGACAAGATGACCACTTCGACGCGCGCGTCGTTCGGGCGGTTGAAGGCCAACAGTTTTTTGACCAAGGAAAAAGCCACGCCCGGCGGCGCGGGTTGCTCCAGTCGCTGGAGTTGCAAATCCATGTAGGCGCGGTCATCGTTTTGTTCGAAGACCTGGTTTTCTTCCTCAAAATCGAACAAGGCCCGTGAGGAGATGGCCACCACCAATTTGCCGTCCAGCGTACTTGCCATGGGTCACTTTCATCGCACGAACTGATTGAGTTGAATGAGGGGCAACATGACCGCCAACACGATCAGCATCACCACTGCCCCCATGGTAACAATCAGCAGTGGCTCCAACACGGTGGCCAATTGCAGGGCGCGGCGCTGCACGTCCTTGCCCAAATGGTCGGCGGCGTGTTGCAACATCTGCGGCAATTGCCCGGTTTGCTCGCCCAAGCGGGCAAACATGGGCAGTAACCCCGGCAAGGTGTTGTTTTGCGACAAGGCCGTGGCCAATGGCGCGCCTTCGCGCACCAGGTCGATGGATTGCTCGGCATGCAAACGCAAAGCCGCATTCGACAAGGTCTGTGCTGCGGTTTGCAGGGCTTTCAACATCGGCACACCAGCGCCGACCAACAAGGCCAAGGTACTGGCAAAACGCGCGGTGTGGTAATTCAAACTCAGGCGTCCGATCACGGGCAGTTGCAACAGCGCAGCGTCCATGCGTTGGCGCAACAAGCGGTGTCGCCTGCCCCAGTGCAGCAGCAGACCAACCAGCAGCAAGGCCAGCAGCGCCCAGACCCACATGGCCTGCACCCCGTGGCTGAGCGTCAGCATGAACACGGTCAAACCAGGCAAATGGCGTTGCGTACTGGTGAACACCTGTGCCACTTGGGGCACCACATAAGTGAGTAAAAACACCACCATCAACAAGGCCACGCCGGTCACGATGGCGGGGTAGAGCGATGCGCTCAAGAGCTTGGCGCGCATCTCGTGCTGCGCTTGCAAATCGTTGGCGAGCAGTTGCAACACCTGCGCGAGTTGACCGGTTTGTTCACCCGAGCGCATCACCGCCACATAGCGTTCATTGAACTCACGCGGGTGCATGGCCAGGGCTTGTGCCAACGGCGCACCGGCATTGACTTCGGCACGCAGTTGGTTTGTCAGCTCGCTTTGCTTGGCGTTGTCGGCTTGTTCACTCAGTGCACTGAGCGCGGGTTCCAGTGGCAAGCCCGCGCTCACCAAACTGGCCAATTGCTGGGTCCAAATGACCAACGCGGTGTGGCTGAACACGCGTGACGGCCACCATGCGATCTCACTGCGCAGCCAATGGCGTTGGCCTGGATGAAGATCGACCTTCAGCGGGATCAGGGCTTGTTGGCGCAACGCATGGCGCACGGATTTTTCGGACACGGCTTCCAACTTGCCTTGCACCCACCGGCCACTGGCATCCAAGGCTTGGTAGCGGAAGGTCGGCATGGGCTCAGTCCCGGGTCACGCGCAACAATTCTTGCGCCGAGGTGACGCCTTGGGCAACCCAGCGCTGGCCGTCATCGCGCAGGCTGCGCATGCCGCTTTGTGTCGCCGCGTCGCGCAATTCGCTTTCGCCTGCTTGTCGATGAATCAGCTCGCGCAAGCGGGTGTCGGTGACCAACAATTCAAAAATACCGGTGCGCCCTTGGTAACCGGTTTGGCCACATGGCTTGCAACCCGTGCCATGACAACTGATGCAGCGTTTGCGCACCAAACGTTGGGCCAACACACCCAGCAACGATGAACTGAGCAAAAACGGCTCGATGCCCATGTCGGTCAAGCGGGTCACGGCGCTGACCGCGTCGTTGGTGTGCAAGGTGGCCAACACCAAGTGGCCGGTGAGCGATGCTTGCACCGCGATTTGCGCGGATTCACGGTCGCGGATTTCGCCCACCATGATCACGTCCGGGTCTTGCCGCAAGATCGCGCGCAAGGCCTTGGCAAAGTCCAATCCGATTTTGGCGTTGACTTGGGTTTGACCAATGCCGCTGAGTTCATATTCGATCGGGTCTTCCACGGTCATGATGTTGGTTTGCGTGGTGTCGAGCAATTGCAAGGCGGCATACAAGGTGGTGGTTTTGCCTGAACCCGTGGGCCCGGTCACCAACACCATGCCGTGCGGTTGTTGCACCAATTGTTCAAACCTTTGCAAAGTGTGCGCGGGCATGCCCACGGCTTGCAAGCTCAAACGGCTGTCGCTTTTGTCGAGCAATCGCAACACCGCGCGTTCACCGTACACGCCTGCCAAGGTAGACACCCGCACATCAATCGCACGTTGTCCAAGCCGCAAAGAAATGCGCCCGTCTTGTGGCAGTCGCTTTTCGGCAATGTCCAGGTCCGCCATGATTTTCAGCCGCGAGATCAACGCCGCGTGCAATCCGCGTGGTGGGTGAACGATGTCGCGCAAGCGGCCATCGACCCGAAACCGCACGCTGGAATGGCGCTCACTGGCTTCGATGTGGATGTCGCTGGCGCCTTCACGAGCGGCTTGCATCAGCAAGGCATTGAGCATGCGAATGATCGGCGCGTCCGCTGACGCTGCCAGCAAATCCTCCACGGTTGGCAAGGCTTGCATCATGCGCGCCACATCGGCTTCGGCTTCGACTTCGCTCATCACCAAGGCCGCGCTGGATTCGGCATCGGCATAACTGGCGCTGATGCGTTGCGCCAAGGCTTCTGCGGTTTCGTGCTGAAACCGGTGAATGGTGTGGCAACGCCAGACCTCGCTCCAAGCGCTGGCAGACACGCTGTCACCGTGCCAGAGTGTCAGATGTTGTCCGTCATCTGCCAGCAGCAACTGGTGTTGCCGCGCAAACGCATAAGGCAGGCGCTGGCGCATGGTCAGCGGGCCAATGGCGGCAACGCCAAATCGTTGGGCACAGGCAAACCGGGCAGGGCGGGTTGGGCTGAATCGGTTTGCAATTGCTGCATGTCTTTGTAACGCCCGTGCGAAAGCACTTGCGCGCTGGCGTCGTCGCGCACCACCACCGGTCGCAAAAACACCATCAGGTTGTTTTTGTTGCGCGAGCGGCTTTCACTTTTGAACAAACGACCAATCAAAGGCAAGTCCCCTAAGCCCGGGACTTGCTGGTTGCTGTCTTCGTATGCGTCAGACAACAAGCCACCCAAGACCACCACCTCGCCATCGGCGATGACGATGTTCGATTCGATGGAGCGTTTGTTGGTGATCAACCCCTCGGTGGTTTTTTTGGAACTGTCGATGCTGGAGACCTCTTGAAACACCGTGAGCTTGACCGTGCCCGAGTCGCTGATTTGCGGCTTGACTTTCAATGTCAACCCCACGTCTTTGCGCTCGACGGTTTGAAAGGGATTGACCGCCCCGTTGGCGCTGTTGTTGTGGGTGTATTGGCCGGTGACAAACGGCACGTTTTTGCCCACCACGATGCGGGCTTCTTCGTTATCCAAGGTCAACAGCGACGGCTTGGACAAGATATTGCTGCCACCATCGGATTGCAAAAAGTTGGCCAGTGCGGTCATGACCGGACTGCCGTTGATGCTGCGGCCCAGACCGATGTTCAAACCAGGGCCGGGCAAGGTGTTGCCATTGCCTTGGCTGATCGACAACAAATTGTTGGTGCTGCCGAAGTTGGTGCCAAGCACACCGATTTGCCCGCCAGCGTTGCCCCACAGGTTTTGCCATTGGATGCCAAATTGCGCTTCTTTGGATGCATCGACTTCAACGATCAAGCTCTCGACCAGCACCTGTGCGCGGCGCTGGTCCAAGGCGTCGATCACGCGTTTGAGTTGTTGAAACACCGGCGTGGGCGCTTGGATGATCAGCGCGTTGGTGGCCACATCCGCTTGCACCATGCTGCCGGTGTTGGCTGGCGCCGTGGTGGCGCCTGTGCTGGAGAGCGTGCCGGTGGGCATGCCGGGGGTCAGGGTGGCGCGCAAGGTGGTGGCGAGTTTGGTGGCATCTGCATTTTTCAAATACACCACGTGCAAATTGCCTTGTGGTGACTCGCTGCTGGGGCGATCAAGTTTGTCGATCAGGCTGCGCACCTGCGCTTGCCTTGCAGGGTTGGCGCTGCGCACAATCACCGCGTTGCTGCGCGGCTCGGCTTGGATGCTGGTTTTGAAACCGCTGTCGTTGTGGCTGCCCTCTGTCAAGCGCTGCAGCAACACCACCACATCGGCGGCCACGGCATGTTGCAAAGGAACGATCTCGATGTCGGTCGCACCGGACACATCCAGCGCGGCGATGATGCGTGCCAAGCGTTGCAGGTTGTCTGCGTAATCGGTGATCACCAACGCGTTGCTGCCTGGGGTGACATTGATGGTGTTGTTCGGGCTGATCAAAGGCCGCAGCACCGCCAACAACTGGTTCGCGCTCTCGTGGTTGAGCTTGAAAATTTGCGTCATCACTTGCGCGTTGTTGGGTGCGACCGTGCGCGGCACCACGGCATCGGCCCCGCCTTGTAACTTGGCCTCGGCCTCGGGCACCAGTTTGAACATGCCCCGGGTTTCAATCACGGCATACCCTTGCAAGCGCAAGGCGCTGAGCAATTGGTCCCATGCCACAGAAGCGGGTACGGGTCGTTCAGTGTTGAGCGTGAGCGTGCCTTTGACACGCGGGTCGACCACCAAGCGGCGTTGCGTCAAATTCGCGACGGTGCGCGCCACGCTTTCAATCTCAGCGTTGACAAAATTGAGCGTGACCGGTTTGTCTTTCACCGGTGGTTTCGCCCACGCGCCGTGGCCGAACCAAAGCATGGACACCGCGATCCACACAACACGCCACGCGACTGCATTAGCCATCCTCATCCCCATTGAAACATGGCCCGTTGGCCTTGCCGTTGACCCAAGACACCGAGCAAATTGCCTAGCACTTGTTCGTAGCCCTCACTGATTTCTGCCTCTCCGCTGAATTGCCAGCGACCATCGCGCCAACCACCGCTGCCGCTCAATTGCAACTTCGCCTCCAAGGTGTGCAGTTGCAAGCTTGGTGCTGCACCGCCTTGCAAGGTCAATGCATAACTGCCCAGCGGTTTCAATGGCGACAGCGCCGACGACACGTCAAACAAGGTCAGCGTGGCGTTGCCGTCTGCAGGTGCCAAATCCGTCAAGGAAGACCAATGCATGTCATCGTGTTGGAGTCGCAATTCACCTTGCATGCCGATCGTGTGCCAAGGCGCGCCCAAGCCACTGAGCCACGCCAACGGCCAGCGCGATTGGTTGGCCTGCAACCTGATTTGCCAACCGCTCAACAGCGGTTGCCATTGCCAGACCAGCGGTTGTTCGCTGCAACATTCGGCATGGATGGACAATTGCAGGCCGCCACGCCACAGCGGTTGCCATTGCCATGTCACCCGCTGCGGCAACGCCAGCGCGGCATGGCTGCCATGGCCTGCGCTCAGTACCCATTGGCCACTGCCTTGCCAGACCGTGCCGCGTACCTGACGCAGTTGCATGCGTCCGTCGGTGAGCCCATCGATCCCTTGCGCCAGCCACTGTGCCGGCGCAAAGCACACCACAGCCAAACAGCCGCCGATCCACCAAGCCAAAGCCATGCCGAGCAAGGCTGGGCGCCGTGACCGGGTGCGGAGTGAATGCGAGTGGGATGCCATGTCAATCGCTTTGCGGCGGCAAATCAAATACCAATTGACCACGCCAACGTCTGTTCGTCGTTTGCCCGTTCTCCGCTGGCGGGTTCACCGGTGTGCTGTTGACCACTTCCCAATGGGCTTCGCGCACACGTGCATGCGCTTGAGATGACACCAAGAATTGCGCCAGGGCTTGTGACGACAGGTCATTGACGTCGACATGAAATTGCGCCTGCGTTTGGCGCGACTCGGCCTCCTCGCCCAATGCAGCCACCAGTTGTTGCAATGCGTGCAATGACGATTCAAATGCAAGCCCATTCTGCTGGGGCAGCGCTTGCCATTGCTGTTGCATGGCTTGCATCTGGGCCATTTGTTTGTCGAGTTGCGCATGCGTTTTTTCGCTGTGCAGCCAGGTGTGCCATGCGGGCCCCATCAGCAGTTGCCAAACCAAGACGCACAGCAGCACACCCAAGCCGCACTGCATGGCCAGCTGTTCACGCTTTGTGCGTGCGCGCCACCCATGCCTGTGCCACGGCGTTGTCATGTGTTCCCCTGCCAGCGCATGACGGCTTGCTGGCCTTCAACTTGCCAACGGTATCCGGCTGCCACACCAGGCAAGCCCGCGGGTGAGGGTGGCGTTTGGTTCGGTTTGACATGCAGCGTCAATTCACCTTGCCGGTAATCGATGCGTTCGATGCTGATGTCTTGCGGCCATTCCTTGGCAACGACCTCGAGCATCACCGCCAAGTCGTCGGCCAGCGGCGTGGCCAATGACTGTTGGCGCAGCGACAGCGCACGTTGCATTTGCCCGACAGGGTCGACCACCACATGGATGTCTGGCGCCATGCTGGTCAACATGCGATAGATCATTGCCTGTTTTGCAGCCATTTGCGCACGCTCATGCCACGCCCACACATTCAAGCCCGCCAATTGCACCAACAGCAAAGCCCATAACGCGCGTCGGCTGCTGCGCCAGCGTCGCGCAAGCCAAAGTTCACGCAGGTGTTGGCTTATCCAACGCAGACCGCGTGTGCGCCAATGCTGTGCCCATTCGTGCTGCGCCAAATCCCATTCGGATTGGCTGGCGCGCAACCAGCGGGCAGCACGGTTCAACAGCACTGGCGTTTGCTCGCTCCATGCGTTGGCATGCGCTGCCACGGACGGTTCGGCAAACACCTCTGTCGCAGTCAGGTCCGGTTTGACCATGGGTGTCCATGAAGCCAACGGCCACACACTTTCACTGGTGCACCACAGCGCTTGCGCTTTGCCAAAGTGGTCAAGCAGATGCAACTGGGCAGGCGCATCGCTGTTGACCGGTTGCAACTCAGGCACCAAGCGTGTGACACGCCGGCGGCCTTGCTGCAATGGCCCGAGCACTGCTCTCAGCCACTGTTTGTCGCAGGCGCAAACCAACACACTGCCACCGCGACGCCAGGCAAGCACAGACCCGGGGCCACAAACCAAATGCACCTCGTTCGGGGGCTGCAGCAACGCGTCTTCCAACAACCCTTCCAGCACCTGAGGCCAGCGCGAACCCACCTTGGGCGGCAGGTTCACTCGGTGCCAAGACAGTGCTTGCCAAGGCAGGATGCCAACACACTCGCCCGCCTCGGCAGGCAATTCCAACGCACTGGCTTGGCCTTGCAGACGGATGCGCTGCCCGTCATCGCTGCAGGCAAACCCGTACAGCGATGTGGGTTCAGTTGGCAAATACACCATCAGCATGGTCGACTCGCTGCGGAAGAACACCCTGTGCTCGATGGCCAGGGTCGACGCTCTTGCCAGACCGTGGTGGTTTTCAATCCGTCGCGCCGAATGAGCGAGGTTTCCATCAACGCGATGTCGTTCAAGCGCAAGCGACCATTGACCTCGAAATACGACGACTGCACGCTGTGGCGTTCAGCGCTCAGCGACTGTGCGTCCGCACCCAAGCGTTGTTTTGCGTCCTCCAAGTCACGCCAAGGCTGGCGTTGCCGCGCCATCACCCATTCGCGTGCGGCGGTCTGTGACAGATGGGGCAGCACCGCCAACAACACCTCGGCGCTGGCCGTGTGGATGTTCACCGCCGTGGGCACCGGCAACAGGCCGATGTAAGGGGCCAACTTGGCCAAATGCGCCTGCGGCATGCCCAACCAAGTCAGTTGCGACACGCGTTGCGGTATCAAGGGTGCGTCTTGCCCGACGGGGGTGGTGTGCGCCAACAGGTAAGCGCGGGTCCAGGCTTCCAATGAAACCTCGGGCAAAGCCAGTTGTTGGTACAGACGCCGCCACGCATTCAATTCGCTGGCGACCAATTGCCCTTGACTCACCAGATTGCGCAGATTCAAACGCGCCTGCATGTCGTTGATGTCACCCGACAGAAACACCTGCTCGGTCAACGGGTCCGCGTTTTGAACCACACCGCCCGGGGCTGCCGCCAAAAACGAAGACAACCGCGCCTCGCGCAAAGGCAAAGCCCAGGGTTCAGCCAAGTGATCGGTTTGGCTGCCAAGCGCGTCCTCGCGCATGACCACCCGGGCCCAGTCGTGTGCACCGACCAACAGCCAATGCGCTTGTTGGCCTTGCCGTTCTGCGGTTTCCACCGCGGTGACGCGCCATTGCTGCCACAGCATGGCGGATGCCAGTGTGGCCACCACCACCACCGTCATCATGGCCAGCAACAAAGCCGCGCCTTGTTGTCGGGGTGTGTGGAATCGGGCCATCATGTGCGGTTGGGGTTGAATGCCGGATTGACCCAGTCCAGGCTCAACGCAGGCGGGTTGGGGTCGGCGGCGCTGGACTGCAACTGCAACACGATGCGAACCGCATCCGGGGTGCGTTGGCTGGGTTCACTGTTGCTTTGCGGGTGGGTCCAGGTGTTGCCACGGTAATAAAACAATTGCCAATGTTGTGCGGGAGCCAAACGGGTCTCTTGGCGGCGTGTTTCATGGACGGGGTTGTGTCCCCATTGCGCGGCAGCTTGCCAGGCTTGGCGGACTTGTGCGCGGGTTTGCAGCCCGGCCGATTGCCAGCGCCACCAATGGCCTTCGCGCAGAGTCCACGCCACCACATGCACACCGCCGTCGGCCCCGGATGCGGTCGGCGTCGCACTGCGCCGCAGCACCCGCATGACGCGCCCGTCCCAGAACAGACTGCCTTCAGGCAACAGATCGGGAAATGTTTGGATCGCGTCCAAATCCATTTGCCATTGGCGCAAGCTCGACTGCATGAGCGCCACTTGGTCCACCCGAGGATGCGTGATCTCACGGGTGCGCATCAAGGCATCGATGCCTTGCCAACTGAGCAAGGTCAGCAAAGCCATGGCGGCCAAAGCCACCAGCACTTCCACCAGTGTGAACCCACACGCAGCGCTGCGCGGTGGGGAACATGGCGACAAGGTCTGCATGTCAGTACCGCCCCACCAAGCCGCTGACCCGCAGCAAAGGGGTCGGGCCATCCGACACTTGCGCATCGACCCGGCGAAACGAAGGGTTGGGCGTGGCCGCCACCGTGGTTTTCACCTGTAACTCCCGTCCTGCTTGAGTGCAGGCTTGGGTTCGCTCACCTTGTTCGGCAAATTGGGGGTTCAGCCGCAGTTGCACCAAGGTGTTGTCTGCACAAATGTGTGCCAACAGCATTTGCCATTGGCGTTCGGTTTGGCTGACCATGCTGCCAGCGGCACGCAAGCCGGCGAGCAAACTGAGCGACACCATGAACAGCGCCACCATCACTTCAACCAAAGTGAAACCCGTGGTGGCCAGGTTGGCGTTGTGCATGTTCAGGGCTTCCACGCAAAACTGCCCACACCGTTGGTTTCCAAC
>CANGZG010000079.1 GCA_947458415.1 Comamonadaceae bacterium
TACTGAGTTTCCAAGAAATGTTCAAAGGCACCCTTAACCAAACCTCGGTCTACCCGCGCGAAGTGGTCAAGCTCGCGCTCGACCAGGGCGCGGCGGCGGTCATCCTCGCGCACAACCACCCCAGTGGCGATGTACGCCCCTCGGCGGCTGACAGCACGCTCACTCGCACGTTGCAAACGGCTTTGTCGATGGTGGACGTGAAAGTGCTGGACCACATCATCGTCGGGCCCGGAATCCATTGGTCCATGGCGGAGCGCAGCCCATGGTGAAAGCGCGCAGCCTGCAAGACTTGGCGTTGATCAAACAAACCCTCAGCCAGCAAGCCGAACGCGAAGCCGCTTTGGCCGCAGAAAAACTCGCCCAAGCGCGCCGCGCCAAAGCAGAACAAAACCTGTTCCAACGCGCAGTTGGGCAGGTCAACCCCCTGGCTTCACAACCTCGGGTTGAGTTGGGCGGCGCGCCTGCACCACCCAAAGCGTTTCAACAAAAGCGCGACGACGACCGCGTGCTTCGCGAAAGCCTGAGCGACGATTTTGATGTCAGCACCTTGCTAGATACCGACGATGAACTCAGCTACCGGCGCAGCGGCATCGGCACTGACGTGACGCAAAAATTACGCAAAGGGCACTGGAGTCTGCAAGGCCAAATCGATTTGCACGGCTTGCGCTCCGACGAAGCGCGTGAGGCCTTGGGCCAATTCATCCGAGACGCACACAAGCGCGGTTGGCGTTGCATACGCGTGGTGCACGGCAAAGGCTTGGGGTCGCCCGGCAAAACGCCGGTGCTCAAAGCGAAAGTGCAGCGTTGGTTGGTGCAAAAAAATGAAGTGCTGGCATTTGTGCAAGCCAAAGCTTCAGAAGGCGGCGCCGGGGCCTTGGTGGTGTTGCTCAGTTGATCCCGGTCACCACGGTTTCACCCAAACCATCATTCCGCCGCCATGCGCAAGGTCTGCACCACGGGACGGCGCAACACCTCACGCAACCCCCACCAACCCGCGCCCCAGGCCAACACTGCGCCACCTGCAATGCCCACCGCCAACACCCAAGGCGACGCCTGCCAATTGAACTCAAACACAAACCAAGCCAAGGCCCAACCCATGACAGACGCCACCACCGCGGCCAATGCCCCTGACAAAGCGCCCACGCCCAGCAATTCGGCGGTTTGAACTTTTCTCAG
Organism: Comamonadaceae bacterium; assembly: GCA_947458415.1. GTDB lineage: Bacteria > Pseudomonadota > Gammaproteobacteria > Burkholderiales > Burkholderiaceae_C > Limnohabitans. The sequence continues at coordinate 1,177 of CANGZG010000079.1, forward strand.
CAACTGGTTACCCGCCCCGAGGGCGCGCAGCACAGCGTACTCCCGGGCCCGCTCCTCACGGGTGGCGGTGACGGTGGCAAACAACACCACCAAACCCGCTGCCAACGTGAAGCCGAACAAAAACTCCACGGCCCCAATCACCTGACCCAGCACCTTTTGCACTTGGTTGATCGTGGCTCCCATGTCGACGTTGGTGACATTGGGAAACTGGTTGACCAATTCGTTGTCAAACCCTTTGCGTGGCGGCGCCTTGTACGCGGCGATGTAGGTCATCGGCAAATCAGGTAGGCGGGAGACGGGATACAGCGCAAAGAAATTCGCACGCATGGACGTCCAATCCACCCGGCGCAAAGAAGTGATGCGCGCAGTCACGGCTTGTCCTGCCATGTCAAACACCAACTCATCGCCCAGCTTCAAGCGCAAGCTTTTGGCAATGCCCTCCTCCATGCTGATGGCGTTCGCCTCTTCGGGCACCCAAGTGCCTTGCACGATTTGGTTGTGTGTGGGGGCGCGGGCCGTGTGCGACATGTTGAACTCGCGCTCGACCAAGCGTTGCGCACGCTCATCGCTGAAATCTTCCGGTCGCACGGCTTTGCCATTCACTTGCAACAAGCGGCCACGGATCATGGGATACCAGTCGCGTTGTTCTATGCCAGCTTGGTCCAAGAGCGTCAAAAAAGCCTGCGCCTGGTCCGGTTGAATGTTGATCACAAACCGGTTCGGTGCGTCTGCCGGGGTGGCGTTGCGCCAGCTGTCCACCAGATCGGTGCGCAGCAACACCAACAACATCAAGGCCAACAAACCCACCGACAACGAGCTGATTTGAACCACGGTGTAACCGGGTCTGGCACTGATTTGGCGGGTGGCCATGCGCAACCATGAAGGCACGTGTTGCCAATTGACGGTTTGACGCAATCCCCAAACCGCCAGCCAAGCCATGCCGGCGAACACCAAGGCCGCGCCAGCAAAACCCCCAACCACCATCAAACCCAACCCAGCATCGCGGCTGGCATTCAACAACAAACCCGCAAAGCCTGACAAACCCAACAGCAACACGCCCAAAGAGGCCGGCTTGAGTGGCCCCATGTCACGGCGGATCACGCGCAAGGCAGGCACCTGGGCCAATTGCAAGATCGGCGGCAACCCAAACGCGAACAACAATGTCAGCCCTGCCCCCAGCCCCTGCACCACCGGCTGCCAACTGGCCGCGGGCAAGTCGGTATCGACCAAGCCGGCCAACAATTGCACGAACACTTGGTGCAAGCCAAAACCCATGGCCAGACCAAATACGCTGGCCAACACACCTGCTGTGAAAAATTCGCCCACGTACACCCACAGAATTTGCCGCTGGCTTTGACCGAGCACACGCAACATGGCGCAATCATCCAAATGCCCTGCCGCAAACGCGCGCGCCGCCAAAGCCACGGCCACCGCACTCAAGAGCGCTGCCAGCAAAGCCACCAAATGCAAAAATTTCTCGGCGCGGTCCAAGGTTTGACGCATCTCGGGCCGACCCGCCTCGAGCGTCTCAAGACGGGTACCGCGCACTTCGGTTCGTTTGACATAGGTTTGTGCCCATGCGGTGAACGCGGCCACTTGGCTGCCATGGCCCGCCACCGCCAATCGCCAATTGACGCGACTGGCCGGTTGCACCAAACCTGTGGCCGCGAGATCGGCTTGGTTCATCATGATGCGCGGCGCAAAATTCATGAAGCCCGCGCCCCGGTCTGGCTCTGACACCAACACCTTTGAAATACGAAGCGTGCGCTCACCTAATGAAATATTGCTGCCAGACTTGATTTCCAGCGCTTCCAGTATCGCGGGCTCTACCCACACTTCACCGGCCTGTGGAATGTCTTGGGTGGGCACCGACGGGCGGTCATAGACCGTCTCATTGGTCAATTCTGTGGCCAAACTCGGCTTGACCACGGGCTCATCCCAATCAGGCAAGACCTGTAATTGGCCTCTTAACGGGTAGCCTTCAGACACCACTTTGAGCGCCACCAAGCGGCTTTGCCCATCGGTCGCTGAACCACTGCGGGCCATGGTGGGGAAGCTGAGTGTGACCACCGAGCGCAGCCCAAACCCTTTGACTTGGTCCAGCACCTCCGCAGAAAAAGCATGGTCACTGACCAGTACCGCGTCGCCGCCCAACAACTGTTTGGCATCGCGCTGCAAGCCTGCTTCGATGCGGTTGGCCAAAAAACCGACCGAAGAAAGCGCCGCCACGCCCAAGCTGACCGCCACGAACAACAAGCGCAATTCACCTGCCCGCGCGTCGCGCCACAGGGCTTTGCCCACCATGCGCAGCCACCTCACAGCGAAGCACTCCAGCGATCATCCCAACCGTGGCCCGCCTGCTCGAGTTCACGCCGGTCGCGTTTGGTGGGTCTGCCATGGGCGATGCTCAGTGCCGGTTCGCGGGCAAATCGCCGTTGCTGGCTGTGCAATTCACGGGCTTTGAGGCTGTCGGGGGTTTCTGCATAGAGTAACTGGGCCACCGTTGCCGAACCCCGTTTGTCGCTGATGGCAAGCACTTGCACGGTGCGGGTCAGGCCATCGCGACGCAGGGCAATCAACTCGCCCACCTTGACCTCGCGTGCCGGCTTGACCACTTGGTCGTTGACAGCAACGCGTCCCTTGTTGATCTCGTCGGTGGCCAGCGATCGGGTTTTGTAAAAACGCGCCGCCCACAGCCATTTGTCGATTCGTAGTTTGTCCATTGCGCCCATTTTGACCGCTTTGCCAAAAAATCCGTGGCCTGTCCAAAGCAAACCCCAAGCTGTCTGGCAAATAGCAGAAAAACAACATGGTCATATTTGCCAAATTTGACATAGCCACCAAAAAAGCTAATATCGACACCCCCTTAGGAAATTAACTTCAATTGATTTCTGGGGTTTTGAATTGAAAAATTTCAACCCAGCGTGCATCGGAGCGTCAAGATGGCATTCAAGATTTTGGTCACCAGTCAAAAAGGTGGTGTGGGAAAAAGCACCTTGTCTGCGAATTTGGTGGCTTACCTGAGCCGCAGCTTGAACCTGCCGGTCACGTTGATCGATTGGGACCCGCACGGCTCTTCCAGCAATTGGTTGAAACAAGCACCGCCGGTGGGTGCGGTGATTCAACACTTGGCTTTGCCGGTGGACCAAGGTGGCAACCGCCCCATTTTTGAAGCACGATTGCAAATGCGACGCGCTGCCAGCGAATGCGACATCCTGGTGTGTGACCTGACTTGGTCAGATTCCTTGGCCGGTGAGTTGATGTTCGAGTTCGACATGGTGTTGGTGCCCACCTCCGTGTCGGAAATTGAACTGGCCGCCACCTCGGGTTTCCTCAGCCGCCACCGCTGGGTGTTCGATTCGGCAGCTGCACGCCGCCCGATGCTGGTGGTCTGCCCGACACGCGTGCTGAACGAACAACTCAACTCGGATGTGTTCACCAAACAGCGCTTCCCTGTCAGCTTCATGTTGGCACCGCCCATTTTGGAAGCCCAAAGCGCCCGCGATTTGTTCGAGCGCGGCTACTTGATGGACGCACGCGACATCGGTGGTGAATCGTTCCGCGAATTCGGTGAAGCCATTTGTGCTGCGCGTGAAATTCGCATGGCGCAGTCTCAGCAACCTCGGACCTCGCCCGTCAAACTCACCGCCAAAGACACCAGCAGCCACCGCGTGCCGCTCACCCCCAGCAAGGCCAGTGTGCTCGAAAGCATTCCGAACTCATCCCAATACTCAGTGCTGGGCCGTTACCGCCAGCGCAAAGTGGCGGGCGAAGCAGAAGAAACCTCCAGCGCTCGCTCGCTTGCGCAAATGGGCATTCCTGAATTTCTCAAGCGCCTTGCTCGCGGCAACTCTGCCAAGCTGTGATTGACATGCCGCAAGAAAAATTCCTCGCCTTCAAAGGCCTGAAGCAATACGACCCCGGCATGGGCTGGGCCTCGGTGCACAACTTTGCTGAAGCACCAGAAAACCAAGTTCAACCAGCGCCGCCCAGCCTGGGTCCGGCCGAAGAACAGACCGACACCGAGCCAGGGTTGCAAGCGGCCTTGGACCATGCACGCATGGAAGCGGCACACAGCGCAGCAGAGGTGTTGCACGACCCGTTGCTGGGCGAGTTGTTCGAACAACTGCACCAGCCGCCAAAAGACGAATTGGCGCAAAGTTGGAAGCTGATCGCGCAAAGTGTGAACTTGCTCAGCCAGCGCATGGCACAGCAACGCGAGTTGCGCGACCACATGACCAAAATCGAACAAGAGTTGGAACTGCTGCGTCAAAACATCTTGCATGACCTGAAAGAAATCCAACGCGCGTCTGACAGCCAATTGTCCATGGCGCGTTTACGTGCTGAGGTATCCTCGCTGGCACAAGCGCGTCTGTCTTCGAGACTGCGCCAGACACACACCTGACCCTCTGAGGTCAGGGCAGCAGGAGGTTTCTTCAGTGCTTGATCTCAACCAGATCCGTTACCCGGTCAGATACACCACCTTTTTCATTGCCCTGGCTGGCTTGTGTTTCAGTGCCTTGGTGCTGGTGGCTTCTGGCCAAGGTTGGATCATGCTGCTCTTCTTTGCCGCCCTGTCTGCGGTAGGTGTGCATGACTTGCTGCAAACCCATCACGCCATCTTGCGCAACTACCCGATCTTGGGTCACATGCGTTTTTTGCTCGAGTTCATTCGGCCGGAAATTCGGCAGTACTTCATGGAGAGTGAATCCGAGGCGGCGCCGTTTTCACGCGCCCAACGCAGCTTGGTTTATGCACGCGCGAAAGGCCAATCTGACAAGCGGCCCTTCGGTACCCAGCTCGATGTGGACCAAGCCGGTTTTGAATGGCTCACCCACTCGATGGCACCCACCACGATTGACAGCCCCCACTTTCGTGTGCGCGTGGGCAACACCGCATGCAGCCAACCCTATGACATCAGTTTGTTCAACGTGTCTGCGATGAGCTTTGGTGCACTCAGTGCCAATGCCATCATGGCCTTGAACCAAGGCGCCAAGATGGGTGGATTTGCACACGACACGGGTGAAGGCTCGATATCGCGTTACCACCGCATCCATGGAGGCGACCTGATTTGGGAAATCGGCTCTGGCTATTTTGGTTGCCGAGACGACCAAGGCAAATTCAGTCCCGAGCGGTTTGTGGCGCAAGCACGTGAACCGCAAGTTCGCATGATTGAGATCAAACTCAGCCAAGGCGCCAAACCCGGTCACGGTGGCGTGTTGCCTGCCGCCAAAGTGACCCCTGAAATCGCCGAAGCGCGCGGTGTGCCGTTGGGTGCTGATTGCGTTTCGCCTGCGGCGCACAGCAGTTTTTCCACACCCACCGAATTGCTCGAATTCATGCAGAGCTTGCGCGAGTTGAGTCAGAACAAACCGGTGGGCTTCAAGTTATGCATCGGCCACCCATGGGAATGGTTCGGCATTGCCAAAGCCATGCTCGAAACCCGCTTGTTGCCGGACTTCATCGTGATCGACGGCGCCGAGGGCGGCACAGGTGCGGCACCGCTGGAGTTCTCTGACCACATGGGCATGCCGTTGAAAGAAGGTTTGCGCTTGGTGCACAACACCTTGGTGGGCATCGGCATGCGCGAGCATGTGAAGTTGGGTGCGAGCGGGAAAATCATCAGCAGCTTTGACATCGCTCGCACCTTGGCGTTGGGCGCCGACTGGTGTAACAGCGCGCGTGGCTTCATGTTCGCTTTGGGCTGTATTCAGGCGCAAACCTGTCACACCGGCAATTGCCCGACAGGTGTCACGACGCAAGACCCGCAACGGCAAATGGCCTTGGTGGTGCCCAGCAAAGCCGAACGCGTCAAACAGTTCCACCAAAACACATTGGAATCATTCAAGGAATTGCTGCAAGCCGCTGGGTTGACATCGCCAGATCAACTGCAAGCGCACCATTTTTCACACCGCATCAGCCACACCGAAACGCAAACCTTGGCGCAGATGTACCCGTCGTTGAGCCAAGGCGCGTTGCTCAAAGACTCGGTGGCCAAATTGCCTGAGCCCTACAAAACCTATTGGGGCAAAGCCAGCGCAGACAGTTTCCACTGGCACTGAGCAAATCACTGCCGATCAGTTTTCGGTGCCAGGGCGCGGAAAAATCACCCGGTCTTCTTTCGGCGCGGCACGCGGCGGCAACGCTGGTGGCTGCGAAGCGGCTGCGCGTGCGGCTTCGGCGGCCTTGGCTTCGGCCGCAGCGCGGGCTCGCGCTTCTGCGGCGGCCGCTTTCGCCTCGGCTGCAGCCCGGGCTTCGTTGGCCGCTTTGAGCTCCGCTTGCAGCTTGGCGTCGGCTGCGGCTTTCGCCTCTGCCGCAGCCTTGGCCTCGGCTGCTTTGTTGTCTGCCGGTTTGGCCGCTGGCACAGGCTTGGGCATGACCAAGGGCTTGTCTAAGGACTTCTCACGTTCGCGTTCTTTGGCAGCCGCTTTCACCGCGGCGGCCGAGGCGGCTGCGCTGGCGGCTTCCAAGTCCTTCTTCAATTTCTGAATTTCAGCGATCACTTCCTTTTGGCTGTTCGCCACAGGCGCTGGCGCAGCAGGTGCCGGTCTGTTGGACAAGGCTTGCACTTTGGCATCCAACGCTTGGATGTTTTTTTGCAAATCTTTGAGCTTGACGTCCAGGTTTTTGTCGGTCAAGCCGTTGACCTGTCCTGCGATCTGATCGGGCATTTTCACAAACACCTTGTCGAGCGCGTCCATTTTTTCTTGGAATTTTTCGTCCAGCTTGATCTGACGCTCTTCCATGCTGTCGAGCTTTTCGGTGGTGTCGCCCAGCCCGCGTGTGGCATCGCCAAACGTGGCCAACGTGGCGTCGAGTTCCACCACGCGCTTGCCAACCGCCAACGACAAGCTGTCGAGTTGCCGGATGTTTTGTTGCAAACGGGTGGAAATGGCAAAAAACGTACCGACGGCAATGATCAAAAAACTCAGCAAACCGATCAGGATGACGCGTGAATGCAGGATGTTTTTGGAGGTCAAGTCGGTGACGGTTTTCATCACGCCACGCATTTCGTGGCTGATGTTGGCGGCCACCTCCGCAGAGCGGGTCGACACCTCTGCCGAACTGAGCACGACCGTGGTCAGGTCCTCAATTTGGCGCGCGACTTCAGAACCGTCGAGCGATTGGGATTCGAGTCGCTCTAAACCCAGGGCAAGCGTTTCGGTTTGCTCATCAACTTCAGGCTCAGGCGTGTCATGCACCTCTTCTTCCGAGTGCGATGGCATATCGGGCAAGAAGTCGCCGTCATCAGCGGCTTCTGCTTGTTTCGAATCTTGCGCCATGTTGAATGTCCTCTGGAAGTCTTATTTGGTGGATTTTTTGCGTTCCAGCTTGTCCAATTCAACATGCACCATGGCGATGTCTTCTGTCAGTTTCTGGATGCGAGGCTGGAAATGCTCTGCCCATTGATCGGAGGAAGTCAGCCCAACTTGAGCCATGTGGTCATTCAACGCCTGGGTTTGAAGCGGCTCAATGTCCACCGTTTGCAGGGCTTGCTCGGGGACTTCAACCACGGCCAAACTGGGGGCGGGCAATGTGGGTTGCCCAGATTCATGCAAATCAGGTGCTTGTAACGCTTGGGCGGTGACATGTTGCAAATCCGGATCGTGCAACTCGGTATCTGCCACTGCAGCCAAGCTGTGCGGGTCGGTGTGAATATGTGTTTGCGCAGATGGACTGTCGGCTGAGCCAGCGTCAGCCTGCTGACTGGACACCAGTTCAGCCTCAGGCAACGGGTCATCGGAGATGGCTGGTTTTTGATTCATGTGTCGCTCCATCTGTGTAATTCGACCCTGAACATCACTTCTTGATCTTTGGCGCGGATGTTAATCCTGAAACTGGGCTTGAAGCGATTTCGCCGTCCGCAGCCAAGCCTTGGCCAAGGGCGGGTTGTCTTTCATCAAGGCTTGTGCTTGCGCTTTGTCGGCGTAGGGCCCTGTCACCAAAATATAGTAGGGCTTGCTGCCCTTGCGTTGTGTGTAGAACACTTGCCCTGACTTGAAGCCCAAGGAAGTGCTTTGAAACTGCCGAGCATCGCTCAGGCTGTCGAAGGCGCCGTGCTGCATCACCCAGGTATTCGGGTCGAGGTCTTTGACCCAGTTCGGGCTGTCGGGTTCGGTGGCTTTGTCAGATTTGCTCGCGGTTTTTTTCTCGGCCGGTTTTTTTTCGGCAGGCGGTTTGTCGGCCACGCTCTTTTCAACCACAGCAGGCTTGATGTCTTCAGGCTTCTTGGGCGGGTCGACCACCACCGGGGGCGCTGGTTCAGACTTGGCCTTGGCTGCGGGTTCAGTGGCAGGCGCGGGTTTGCCGGGTTCGCTGGCAGGCTCAGGTGCAGCCGGGCTGACCAACTCCTCTTTGTCGGGACTCAAGGCCTCGGCAGGTTTGACCACAGGGGTGCTGCTGGAAGACATGGAGACCGATGGCGGCGGGGCAGCAGGGGGGGTGGCTGGGGCAGGTGTCTCGGCCACCGGTTTGTTGCCCGACAAATAAGCGCGCATGCCTTGCCATTCCTCTGAGACACGCTCTTGGTAAATGAAACCAAATGCCGCCAAAGACACCAACAAAGCCAGCAAAATCACCAATGCCCAAGTGCCGCTGCGCTTTGAGGCAGCCGCGTTGGCTTCCCACGACTTGGCCAGTTCTTCGCCTGAAGGCAATTCGGTGAACGCCACCGGCGCACCGAGTTCGGGGTCTTTCACACCTTCAGACATGTCGGTCACGGCGGTTTTGCGGTCTGACAAATCCAAGGGCGGCGGGGGCGCAGGCGGCAAACTCACCCCGGCATCGAAGGATGCCGTGGACGCGGCCGCTTTTTTCTCGCTGGGGACTTGCTTGGCCCCAGGCCAGTCGCCCAGTGTTTCCAAGCGCGCCGCCTTGGCAGGCGCAGGGGCTTCAGATTCCAACACCCATTGCAATAAATTTTTGCCAAACGCAGACAGCTTTTTGTCGTAGGCACTGCGGCTGTTGACCAACAAAATCACGTTGATGTTGCTGGCGGGAAACCCATTGACCAAACGAGCCAACAGCTGCAACTCAAAGTCTTGAATGCCATGCGTGTCGGGAAAAATCATGTAGCGCTTGGGCGCGGTTTGGTTGGTTTTGTCCAACGCTTGATCGACGGTGAGCGTGGAGAGAATGTCGTTGAACCGGTCGACGAGTCGTTCTGAATCGGCAGAGGTCCACAACTCCACATTGGGTTCGCCTTGCTGACGCAAATGCTGAAAGATGCGTTTTCCGTAATGGGTCAACGCCGCTTCATCGTCACCCAAAATGGCCAAGTTCAAACGACCTTCGCGCAACGATTTGAGCAAAATTTCGAACCGCAGTTTGTCGGCTTGGCTTTGGTAAAAATCGCTCATGGTTTGGCCGCTGTCATGGGTTCATCACTGAAAGAGAAA
>CANGZG010000080.1 GCA_947458415.1 Comamonadaceae bacterium
AACGTGTCAGTGGCCGGGTGATGCTGTCGCCCGACATTGCCGCGCAGGTCTCAGGCAATGACACCGTGTTCATTTATGCCAATGCTGCCGAGGGGCCTCGCATGCCTTTGGCGATTGTCAGAACCACCGTGGACAAATTGCCTTATGACTTTGTGCTTGACGACAGCTTGGCCATGAACCCGCAAATGAAACTCTCGCAAGTCAAGTCGGTGATGGTGCGCGCGCGCATTTCCAAAACCGGCAACGCCATGCCACAGGCGGGTGACTTTGGCGCCAGTGTCGGGCCGTTGACGCCGGGCAGTGCGGACAAAGTGCAGTTGACCATTTCGCAGCCCTTGACGCCTTGACACACAACCCTGTGGCAACCGAAAAGAAAAAACCGGCTTGAAGCCGGTTTTTTCATGGAAGCTGTCTGCACCTCAACCCATCAACAAGCCGTGTGTGCGGGCAAAGTGCAGGGTTTGTGTGCGACTCTTCACGCCCAAGCGTCGGAACAAACGCCACAAGTGAACTTTGACCGTGTGCTCGCTGATGTTGAGTTCGGCGGCAATGTCGCGGTTGGACAAACCACGGTCAAGCATCAGGATCAATTGTTTTTGGCGTTTAGAGAGTTTGATGTCACCAACCACCACGACATCGCCATCGACATCGTCTGAATCTGATTTCAAAATGTCTTGGATCGCTGCTGAAATTTCTGCGGTATCGGTGGATTTTTCAATGTAGAGGTCAGCACCGGCTTCCAAGCAAGCATCACGGGCTTCGCCAGAAGGCATGGCTGACAACACCACCAAAGGGATCTCGGGGTACATTTTTTTCACATCCGAAATGGCGGTCGCGCCTTTGACGCCGGGCAGCAACAAATCAAGCACAAACAACTCGGGCTCACCGTTTTTGATCAAAGCAGCTTGCAGTTCGCTGAACTTTTCCAGTTCCACGACCTTGGAGGCAGGACGCAGTCGTCTCAGGAGCATGCCAATCATTTGGCGAACCATGGGGTGGTCATCAATCACATATAAGCTCATCGTTGTTCTCCGGGTGTCAATAGTTCAGGCCCATGGCCTCGCGCACATCGCGCATGGTGTCTTGTGCCGTGGCACGCGCACGCTGTGTTCCAGCGTCAACGATATCACGAACAAGGCGGGGATTGGAAACAAAAGGCTCAGCGCGCGCCAGCATGGGTTGCTGCTCGGCGATGATCGCGTCGATGATGGGTTGTTTGCATTCCAGGCAGCCGATGCCAGCCCGGGTGCATTCGGTTTTGACCCATTCGCGGGTGGCCACAGGTGAATACACCAGATGGAATTGCCACACCGGGCAACGGTCTGGGTTGCCTGCGTCGGTGCGTTTGACCCGCGCCGGGTCGGTGGGCATGCGCTTGACCTTTTGCTCGATGCTGGCCGGTTCTTCGCGCATGGCGATCGTGTTGTGGTAACTCTTGCTCATTTTTGCGCCGTCCAAGCCGGGCAATTTGCTGGCTTCGGTCAACAAGGCATGTGGCTCGGTCAAGACCGCTTTGCCCGTGCCCTTGAAATAGCCTTCCAAGCGTTCGCGGTCTTTGTCGTTCAACTCGGGCGCGGTTTGCAAATAACCCATGGCGCCTGCCAGTGCTTTGGTGTCACCGGTTTCTTGGAATTGTTTGCGTGATTTCTCAAACCGCTTGACGCTGTCTTTGGGTAACTTGGCCAGACAGGCTTGCACCAAGGCATCGAAATTGGGTTCGCGACCGTACAAATGGTTGAATCGACGGGCCGCTTCGCGGGTCAGTTCGACATGGCTGGCCTGGTCTTCGCCGACCGGCACATGGCGGGCTTTGTAAATCAAGATGTCAGCCGCTTGCAGCAGCGGATAGCCCAAAAAGCCGTAAGTGGTCAGGTCTTTGTCTTTGAGCTTTTCTTGCTGGTCTTTGTAAGTGGGCACCCGTTCCAACCAACTGATGGGTGTGCCCATCGCCAACAAAGTGAACAACTCGGCATGCTCAGGGATGCGGCTTTGCAAAAACAAGGTGCATTGGTTGGGGTCCAGGCCGGCAGCGAGCCAATCGATCACCATTTCATAGACATTTTTTTCGATGATTTCACGGCTTTCGTAATGCGTGGTCAGCGCATGCCAGTCGGCCACGAAATAAAAGCATTCCATCGATGCTTGCAAGCGCACCCAATTTTTCAAGGCACCGTGGTAGTGGCCGAGGTGAAGTGCGCCGGTCGGGCGCATGCCGGAGAGAACGCGTTCAGTCATAAAGTGGTCAGTTGCAACAGGTTGGCCAAGGGCTGCAGCAGCCACTGGATGGAAAACATCGATGCATTCATGATGGGATGCATCCACAGCGCGTTGACCACGCCGAGCAGCACCAAACCCATCACGATGAAAAAACCGAAACGCTCGACTTGGGCAAAGCCAACGGCCAAGCGCCAAGGCAGCAAACCCACCACGATGCGCCCGCCGTCCATGGGCGGAATCGGGAACAGGTTGAACGCGAACATGACCAAGTTGGTCAGCACACCGGCTTTGGCCATTTCCAGGAAAAAGCGTTCCTCGACCTCAAACCCGCTGAGCAAGTACAGGGCGACAACCCACAGCACGGCTTGCAACAAATTGGCGAGCGGACCGGCCAGCGCCACCCAGATCATGTCTCGCTTGGGGTGCCGCAAACGGCCAAAATCGACCGGCACCGGCTTGGCATATCCGAACAAAAAATTGCCATTGGTGGCCAAGTAAAGCACCAACGGCATGAGGAGGGTGCCCAACGGGTCAATGTGCGCCATGGGGTTGAGGGTGACGCGTCCCATGGCCCAAGCGGTGTTGTCACCGAACAATTTGGCGACATAGCCGTGCGCAGCCTCATGCAAGGTGATGGCCAGCAAGACTGGCAATGCATGGGTGGCTATTGTTTGAACTATTTCATTGAAACTCACCGGCGCATTCTCTCACCAAACCCGTCAAATTTGATATCGAATTAATAAAATTCAGTGGTATTTTTTATTTATCCACGGGTCTAGGGATTCCCCTAAAGACACGTCTTCTGCTTTGTCATAGCCCTAAAAGGCTTACATCGCCGCCACCTTGCCTGACCAGCACAGGCGCATCCCCTGCGCCCATCGGGGTTAAATCGACCACGGTGGTGGCTTGCATCGAGCAAGCGCCCGCGTCGATGACGGCCGCGAGTTGGTGCTCGAAGCGGTCCCGGATGTCTTGGGCATCGTTCAGCGGTTCGGTCTCATCGGGCGGAATCAAGGTGGTGGCCAACAAAGGCGTGCCGTGCAAGGCCAGCAATGCCAACAGACACACATGTTGCGGCACCCGCAAGCCAATCGTTTTGCGTTGCGGGTGCGAAACCCGTCTGGGCACTTCTTTGGTCGCTTCCAAAATGAAGGTGTAGGCGCCGGGGGTGGCGGCTTTGAGCAAGCGAAATTGACGGTTGTCCACCTTGGCATACAGCGCCAATTCGCTCAAATCGCGACACAGCAACGTCAGGTGGTGTTTGTCGTCCACACCGCGCATGCGGCGCATTTGGTCAACGGCGGTTTTGTCGTCCAAGTGGCAAACCAACGCATAGCTGGAGTCGGTGGGCACGGCCAGCACGCGCCCTTGGCTCAGCAAGGCCACGGCTTGTTTGAGCAAACGCGGTTGCGGGTTGTCAGGATGAACTTGCAGCCATTGGGCCATGGGAAAAACCGCCAAGCGGTGAAGTCATTGGATGCGATCGGCCAGCAGTTCCCAAACGGGGGTCAGGTCACCGGGCAGCCAAGGCAGGCTGCCCAAATCGGTGTGGCTTTCTTCGGGGCTGTGGAAATCGCTGCCGCGCGACGCAGCCAACCCAAATTCACGCGCCATGTCAGCGTAGGTGATGGCTTCTTGCGCTGAATGGCTGCCTGTCACCACTTCCACCGCTTGCCCGCCATGGTGTTTGAATTCGCTGAACAAAGCAAATTCTTCGGTCGGTGTGAAACCGTAACGTGCTGGATGGGCAATCACGGCCACCCCTTGGCCTTCGCGGATCCAACGCACTGCGTCTCCCAAAGACGCCCAGCGGTGCGGCACAAAACCGGGCTTGCCCTCGGTCAGAAAACGCCTGAACACCTCGTGCGTGTCTTTGCAGACACCGGTTTCTACCAAGTAACGGGCGAAATGGGTGCGAGAGATCAGGTCGGGGTTGCCTGCATAGGTGAGCGCGCCTTCAAAACTGCCGTGGATGCCGACTTTCGCCAATCCGGCTGCCATGTCTTTGGCGCGTTCATGTCGGCCGCCCCGGGTACTTTGCAAACCGTTTTGCATGTCCGGGTGGTGAATGTCAAAGCCCAAGCCGACGATGTGCACTGTGCGCCCGGCAAACGACACCGAGATTTCGGTGCCGCTCAAGTAGCCCATGCCCAATGCTTTGGCCGCGCTCGCCGCGCGCGCTTGGCCGCCAATTTCGTCATGGTCGGTCAACGACCACAACTCGACACCATTGGCATGTGCTCTGGCGGCCAGGGCTTCGGGCGTGAGCGTGCCATCTGAAATGACGGAGTGGCAGTGCAAATCGGCGTTGAGGATATTCACAGGTTCATTCTAGGCGCAGCGCATGTTTTCCACATGCAGTTTGAGTTTTCTCTGACCCTGCCACTGGTCTAGCACCAACCGGTAAGCCAGCTCGGCCTGCGGCGGCAAGGCTTCTTGTCGGCCAAACCAAATGCCATCGACCAATTGCCCATGCAAGCGCAATTTCAAAGACAAATGTTTGTCTCCCACGAGGCGTTGGTTCAGCACGTCGATGCGGTCTTGAAACAACGGCGGCTCAAACCCTTGCCCCCAGACCTGCGCTTGCAATTCGATGGCCACATCCGGCCGCAAGTGTTGTGGTGGCAAGGGGCCATCGGTGGCGAGTGAACGGGTCAGCGTGGCGGCGTCCAACCATTGCGAGGCGATGTGTTGCAGTGTGGCTTCGAAGGTGGCGAGATCGTCTTCCAGCAAAGTGCAACCCGCCGCCATGGCATGACCGCCAAAGCGCAGTAACAAGCCGGGGTGGTGTTTGACCACCGCATCCAGCGCGTCACGCAAATGAAAACCTGGCACCGAGCGGCCAGAGCCTTTGAGCACGGCTTGTCCCTCTGATTCGCTGGCAGCAAACACAAAGCAAGGCCGGTGGTGCAAGTCTTTCAAACGACCGGCGACGATGCCAACCACGCCCTCGTGGAAAGCCTCATCGAACACGCACAACGCAGGAGGCGGTTCATCTTCTTGGTCCAACAACGATGCTGCAATCGCCAACGCTTGCTCACGCATGTCGGTTTCGATGCTGCGTCGCTCGCGGTTGATGGCATCGAGTTGTTGCGCGAGTTGCATGGCCTGCGCCGGGTCATCGGTGCGCAAGCATTCGATGCCCAAGCGCATGTCAGCCAGTCGACCGGCCGCGTTGATTCGGGGGCCCAATGCAAACCCCATGTCTTGGCTGATGGCTTGTGTCGGGTCGCGCCCTGCCACTTGAAACAAAGCGGCCATGCCTGGCGGCAGCAAACCACGGCGCATGCGTGCCAGCCCTTGGGACACCAATCGGCGGTTGTTGGCATCGAGTTTCACCACATCCGCCACCGTGCCCAACGCCACCAATGGCAACAGGCCATCGAGTCGCGGCTCGGTGTGTTTGTCAAACACCGCGCGCTCGCGCATGCAAGCACGCACGGCCAGCAGCACATAAAACATGACGCCCACACCAGCCATGTGTTTGCTGGCAAACCCGCAACCCGGCTGGTTCGGGTTGACCAGTGCATCCGCGTCGGGCAAGGACGCACCGGGCAAATGGTGGTCTGTGACCAAGACCTGCATGCCCAGTCGCCGAGCCGCCGCGACGCCTTCGACACTGGCAATGCCGTTGTCCACGGTCACCAACACATCCGCGCCCAATGCATGCACGCGCTGCGCAATGGCTGGGGTCAAGCCATAGCCGTCGACCACCCGGTCGGGCACCAAAAATTGCACTTCTCGCGCCCCCAACATCGCCAAACCCCGCAAGCCCACCGCACATGCGGTGGCGCCATCGCAGTCATAGTCAGCCACGATGCAAATGCGTTTTTGCGCGGCAATGGCATCGGCCAGCAGTGTGGCGGCTTGCGCCATGCCTTTCATGCCCTGAGGAGGCAGCAACTGTGACAAGGAGGTGTCGAGTTCCACCGGGTCACTGACACCCCGCGCCGCATACAAACGCGCCAACAAAGGATGGACACCGGCTTGTTCCAGCGCCCACACCGCACGCGGCGGGGCATCACGCAATATGAATTTCATGACAAACGTTCCACCCAAGACACGGGACGCAGCGATGGCCACAGGCGCTGCCACCAGGGTGTGGCAGATGCTTGCAGCGTCAAACAGCGATCGACACCGCACAACACCACGCGCTCGCCTTGCAGCAAGGCAGGGGCCAGCAGTTGTTGCGCCAATGTCGACCAAGTTGCCGCCCACGCGCTGGTGTCATGTTGCAGATAGGCCTCGCGCAACGGCATGTGCAACTGCACATTGGTTCGGGTGTGGGTTGGCAATTCGCCGCAACCGCTGACCCAAAACGAATTGATCGTTTGTGCTCTGTCTGCATTCAGCGCATGGGTGTAGAGCAGCATTTGCATTTCATTTTGCAAGCGACGCAGCAAGCGTTGCGCAGGGGTTTGCGTGGACAACTCCGCCACATCGTGCAAAGCATGCATGTCTTGCAAACAGGCGCGCTCTGTCGTGACACACGGCAAACCGGCAAAGATGCTTGAACGGGCCAGAAAACGACCGGGTGACACGGGGTGAAGCGCAATGCCGTCTTCCAGAAAAAACCCTTGCATGGCGTGCATGAACGCCAATGAATCGTCGCTGTTCAAACCTTGCGGCAAGCGGATGCGAACCCGGCCTTGGTTGAATTCGCAATTCACCAAATCAATGAAGGCCCACGCTGGGTCTGCGTCGCCAGCCAAACCGAGTTGAGCGGCTTGCCATGCGGCCATGGGCAACAGCGACGGCGGCACCGACCAACCCAAGGCTTGCGCGAACGCGAGTTCGTGGGCACCACAGGGGCTGTCAGCAGGCAGGGGCGGGGCGGGGTGGATGCTGGTGTGCGAGAGCGTTTGCAGTGACGGGTTCATCGGCAACGCCGCCAAGGCTTGCGTCCAAGGGTTGACGCTGTGAGATTGCTTATCGCCTTTCAAAGTCGGCCACAAGGCATAGGCCACCACATGCACAGTTGCAGAATCGCGGGTTGTCATGCAGGGGATTGTGCCGTGGTGCCACAATCTGTGGAAATGACTCCAATCCAATGGCCTTTTGAATGGTTGATTGGCTGGCGCTACACCCGCGCTGGCCGTGCTGCACGGCGCAACCGGTTCATCTCTTTCATCTCCTCTGTTTCCATGCTGGGCATCGCGCTGGGTGTGGCAGCACTCATCATCGTGTTGAGTGTGATGAACGGTTTTCAAAAAGAAGTGCGCGACCGCATGATTGGGGTGTTGTCGCACATCGAAGTGCTGGCCTACACCAGCCCTTCGCTCAATGACATGGCGGCATTGGAACAACCCTTGAAACAACACCCGCAGGTGGTGGCGTTCGCACCGTTTGTCTTGTCGCAAGTGTTGATGGCGCAAGGTGAAGACATGCGCGGCGCCTTGGTGCGCGGCATCGACCCGCAACGGGAAGGTGGTGTCACTGACGCGGTCGCGCAAATGCAGCCGGAGATTTTGGCCCAACTGACACCGGATTCGTTTTCGGTGGTGTTGGGGACTGAACTGGCGCGGCAACTCGGCGTCAAGCCCGGTGAACAAGTGACCTTGATCGCGCCAGGCGGACAGGTCACGCCGGTGGGTGTGGTGCCGCGTTTGAAACAATTGAACGTGGTGGGTTTGCTCGACACCGGTCACTTTGAATACGACGCCAGCTTGGTGTTGCTGCATATCAGCGACGCGCAACGCATTTTTCGGCTTGAGGGCCCCACGGGATTGCGGGTCAAGCTCAAAGACCCGCAACAAGCCCGCGAAGTGGCTGCCGCCTTGGCGCCGCAGTTGGGCGCAGATGTCATGGTGCGTGATTGGACCCGTGCCAACCGCACTTGGTTTGCCGCTGTGCAAATTGAAAAACGCATGATGTTCATCATCCTCACACTGATCGTGGCCGTGGCTGCGTTCAATTTGGTGAGCACCTTGGTGATGACCGTCACGGACAAGCGGGCTGACATTGCCATCTTGCGAACCTTGGGCGCCAGCCCGGCCAGCATCATGGGCATCTTCGTGGTGCAAGGGGCGTTGGTTGGCGTGATTGGCACCTTGTCTGGCTTGCTCTTGGGCTTGTTGGTGGCATTCAACATTGGCAGCATCGTGCCGGCCATTGAACAGGCCTTGGGTGCGAGCTTTTTGCCGCGTGACGTGTACCTGATCAGCCGCATGCCCAGCGACCCGCAATGGGCTGACATCGGGCCGGTGGTGATCATTGCATTGGTGTTGGCGCTGGCTGCCACGCTCTACCCGAGTTGGAGAGCGAGTCGCATCGACCCGGCGGAGGCTTTGCGCCATGAATGAGCCAGTGTTATCAGCCGAAAGTTTGGGCCGCCGTTTCCACGAGGGCGACATCGATGTCACGGTGTTGCAAGGCGTCGATTTACACATCCATGCCGGCGAGACACTGGCGGTCGTGGGTGCATCCGGTTCAGGCAAAAGCACGTTGTTGCATTTGCTCGGTGGCTTGGACACGCCAACCACCGGCAGCGTCCAATTGCTGGGTCAGGCTTTGCGGGGTTTGGACCCCGCCGCGATCGGGCGGTTACGCAATCAGCACTTGGGGTTCATCTACCAGTTTCACCATTTGTTGCCTGAGTTCAATGCATTGGACAACGTGGCCATGCCTTTGTGGATTCGACGCATGCCGCGCGCTGAAGCGGCCATCCGAGCCCAGGCCATGCTGCAAGCCGTGGGGTTGGCAGACCGGGTCAAACACACGCCTGCCGAGTTGTCTGGTGGTGAACGTCAACGGGTGGCGATTGCGCGGGCCTTGGTCACGCACCCGGCGTGTGTGTTGGCCGATGAACCCACCGGCAACCTTGACCGCAGCACCGCGGACAAGGTGTTTGAATTGATGCTGCACTTGGCCAAACAACAAGGCACGGCATTTGTGGTGGTCACGCACGACGAAACATTGGCAGCGCGTTGTGACCGGCAGATGCGATTGGTGGCAGGGCGTTTACAGCCCTGAAGGCAGTTCAGTCTTTGCCGTGTTGAGGGGAACGTGGCCCGTGCAACATGCCACCCGCGCGCGGTGAGAGCAACCGGGCACTGGCGATCTTGGAAATCCCGTGAGCGGGATTGCCCACCTGACTGGCCAATTGGTGAATGACCGAACTGACCAGCACACCCAACAAGCCGTTGCTGTTGTCGCGTCCTTCCGCGTCCGACGCACTGGCTTTGCCTTCCCACAGCAAAACGCCGGAGCGGGCGTCGACCAAGCGAGCTTTGGCCACCACCAAGGTTTGGCTGTCGATCACCACATAGCTGCTGCCGTATTTCTCCAAGGTGATGTAGAGCACGGCATCGGCACCAAAAATACTTTGCAATTTGGGAAGGGGTGCGGCATGGATGTCGTCTGGCATGGACAAGCCGTTTTCCTTGAACGTGGCGTCGACCATGGCCACAGGAAACACGTAGTAACCGGCTTCTGACAAAGGCAAGGTCACGGTGGACAAGAAACTGAGGCTGCCACGGATGTCTGGCGACAAGTTGATCGGTGGCAACACCAGGATGGAACCGGGTTTGCTTTGCTTGAACGCAGATTGGTCGATTTTCGGCGGCGCGGCACAGCCCACCAGCAGCACGGCGAGCAACATCGCCAGCGGTTTGACCATGGACTTCAACGTATGGCGGTTCATGGTTTTCTCAATTGATTCAAAGCGAAATCCATGTAGGTTGCAGATTCTGGGAAGTGTTTTTTCTCGTCTTCGAACGCCATGGCTGCTTGATTGGTTTGTCCGGTTTGAAAGTACAAGAAACCCATGTGTGCCCGAAAACCGGGGGGCAGCGCCTTGCCTTTGGACGCGGCTTTTTGTTGCTCTTCTTGCAGTTTTTGCAACTGTTTGTCGGGCGAGGTATTGCCCGATTCGATTTGAAAGCCTTCGTAAACTTGGTCTGGGTAACTGCCCCAGTGGTAGAGCATGTTGTCTTTGGATGCGCAGGCACCCAGCAACACCAACATCGCAATGCACCCACATATTTTCATGTTCATGAGCCGCGTTTCCATTTGCCTTGGTCCACCCCCATGACGAGTTTGTTGACGCCTTCGCGGATGGCCAAGTCCAGCACCTTGCCGGTCAGCGTGGCGTCGTAACTGGCGGTGCCGCCAAAGCCCATCACCTCGCGGTTGGAGAGGGCATATTCACCGGCGCCTTGCACTGAAAACACCACTTCCGAGTTGCTGGTGTTCACCACATTGAGCGTGACTTTGGCGTAGGCCACTTGGGTTTTGCCTCGGCCAAGCAGGCCGAACAATTGCTGGTCGCCGATTTCTTTGCGGCCGAATTCGGTGATGTCACCGGTGACCAAATAGTCTGCGCTTTTGAGGTTGGGGGTTTTGCCTTCCAGG
>CANGZG010000081.1 GCA_947458415.1 Comamonadaceae bacterium
CATGATGGTGTCGCCCGGTTGCAGCAACGCAAAGAACACCGCTTGGTTGGCTTGAGAGCCTGAATTGGCTTGCACATTGACAAAGTTCGCACCATACAAGGCTTTGAGTCGGTCAATGCACAGTTGCTCGACCATGTCAACAAACTCGCAACCCCCGTAGTAACGCTTGCCAGGGTAGCCTTCGGCGTATTTGTTGGTGAGGATGGAACCCTGCACGCGCATGACGGCCGGGCTGGTGTAGTTTTCAGAGGCAATCAATTCGATGTGTTGTTCCTGACGCTGCGCTTCTTGCAACACAGCCGACCACAACTGCGGGTCGCATTGAGAGATATCGCCATGGTCAGGAAAAGCGGTCAGGGGGTGAGTGGTTTTGTTCAACATATCTTCAACCTGTTAAATATTTAAAAAAGAAAAGATCTTCTAAAAAAATCAGTGATAACGATTAGCCATATGGTCCAAGGGGATTGGCTTGATGCCCTGTGCGTGGCCAGCGCAACCAAACGCTTCAAAACGGGCTTTGCAAATGCCTCGGGCGGCTTTGCGTGCCGCAATCAAGGCTTTGCGCGGATCGAATTCGCTGCGGTCTTGCGCGAAGGCTTGGCGCATGGCGCCGGTCATGGCCAAACGGATGTCGGTGTCGATGTTCACTTTGCGCACACCCGAACGGATACCGCGCTGGATTTCTTCCACCGGCACGCCATAGGTTTCTTTGATGTCGCCACCAAACTCACGGATGATGGCCAACCACTCTTGCGGCACGCTGGAAGAACCGTGCATCACCAAATGGGTGTTGGGAATGCTTTTGTGGATCGCCACGATTTGGTCCATCGCCAAAATGTCCCCGGTGGGCTTGCGGGTGAATTTGTATGCGCCGTGGCTGGTGCCAATGGCAATCGCCAACGCGTCCACGCCAGTGCGCTCGACAAAGTCTTTGGCTTGCACCGGATCGGTCAACAACATGTCGTGGGTCAATTTGCCAACCGCACCAATGCCATCTTCTTCACCGGCTTCGCCGGTTTCCAACGAACCCAAGCAACCCAATTCGCCTTCCACCGAGACACCCACGGCATGCGCCATTTCGCACACGCGACGTGTCACGTCAACGTTGTAGTCGTAGCTGGCCGGTGTCTTGCCGTCTTGCATCAACGAACCGTCCATCATCACGCTGGAAAAACCCGAGCGAATCGATTGTTGGCACACCGCCGGTGAGACACCGTGGTCTTGGTGCATGACGACAGGGATGTCAGGATGCGATTCGATGGCCGCAAGCACAAGGTGGCGCAAATAGGCTTCACCCGCGTATTTGCGCGCACCAGCAGAGGCTTGCAAGATGACCGGGCTGTGGGTTTCTTGGGCAGCTTCCATGATGGCTTGCACCTGCTCCAAGTTGTTCACATTGAAAGCGGGCACGCCATAGCCATGTTCGGCGGCGTGATCGAGTACTTGACGCAAAGAGACGAGAGCCATGGGGTTTTCTCCAAATAAATATTTTTCTAAGTCAGCGGGATGCCTCAGGCCTTTTTCTTGCGCTCCATCATGCGCCAGACAAACGGGGTGAAGATCAATTGCATGGCCAACTCCATCTTGCCGCCTGGCACCACCACGGTGTTGGCACGCGACATGAACGAGTCATGGATCATGTTGAGCAAATAGGGGAAGTCGATGCCCTTGGGATTGGCAAATCGAATGACCACGAAACTTTCGTCAGGCGCAGGAATTTCGCGCGCGATGAACGGGTTGGAGGTGTCCACGCAAGGCACGCGCTGGAAGTTGACATGGGTGTGCGCAAACTGCGGGCAGATGTAATTCACATAGTCCGGCATGCGACGCAAGATGGTGTCTGTCACCGCTTCGGTGGAATAACCACGCTTGGACTTGTCGCGCCAAAGTTTTTGAATCCACTCCAAATTGATGACGGGCACCACGCCGATCAACAAGTCGGGGTGTTGCGCGATATTGACTTCAGGCGTCACGACGGCGCCGTGCAAGCCTTCGTAAAACAACAAGTCGGTTCCCGCAGGCACATCTTCCCAAGGCGTGAAAGTGCCGGGCTCTTGTTTGTAAGGCGCGGCTTCTTCGTGGTCATGCAAATACTTGCGGCGCTTACCGCTACCGCTTTCGCCATAGGTGCGGAACAAGGTTTCGAGCTCTGAAAACAAATTGGTGGTCGGGCCGAAATGGCTGAAATTTTTGTCGCCCTGTTTTTCTGCTTCGGCGGCTTTTTTGCGCATTTCCAAACGGTCATAGCGGTGAAAGCTGTCGCCTTCGATGATGGCTGCCGTGACTTTTTCACGGCGAAAAATGTTTTCAAAGGTGCGCGTGACAGACGTGGTGCCGGCACCAGAGGAGCCCGTGATGGCGATGATGGGGTGTTTGACGGACATGGTGTTCTTTTTTTTATCTCAAGATGAAAAATCAAATGCGAAACAGGCTGCGTTCGGCAAACAACGGGTTGTCGTTTTGCTGTTCGCTGGGTTCGCTGTGGTAACGCTCGATGCGCTCGACTTCATTTTTCGAGCCAAAGACCAAACCGATGCGCTGGTGCAAACCTTCCGGCTGTACGGACAGCATGGCTTGGCGACCGGTGCTGGCGCGGCCACCGGCTTGCTCCATGACCATGCCAATCGGGTTGGCTTCGTAGAGCAAGCGCAAGCGACCTGCTTTGCTGGGGTCTTTGTTGTCGCGTGGGTACATGAAGACGCCACCACGCATCAAAATGCGGTGCGCCTCGGCGACCATGGAAGCGATCCAACGCATGTTGAAGTCTTTGCCACGCGCGCCGGATTTGCCTGCCAAACATTCATCCACGTAGCGCTTGATGGGGGCTTCCCAAAAACGGCTGTTCGATGCATTGATGGCAAATTCTTGTGTGTCAGCTGGCACCTGCAACTTCGGATGGGTCAGCATGAACTCGCCCAAGTTCGGCTCGAGCGTGAAACCGGCGGTGCCATTGCCCACGGTGATCACCAACATGGTGGTTGGGCCGTACAAGGCGTAACCTGCGGCCACTTGTTGGCTGCCTGGTTGCAAAAAGTCTTGTTCAGTCACATCTCGTCCGCTGTCAATCACGTCTTGCGGCGCGCGCAGCACCGAGAAAATGCTGCCCACCGACACGTTGACGTCGATGTTGGATGAACCGTCCAATGGGTCAAACACCAACATGTATTTGCCACGTGGAAATTGCGCGGGAATTTGGTAAGGGTGGTCCATTTCCTCGGAGGCCATGCCAGCCAAATGTCCGGCCCATTGGTTCATGCGAATGAACAATTCGTTGCTCAACACATCCAGCTTTTTCTGGGTTTCCCCTTGCACGTTGACTGCCGCACCCGCCGCACCGGCATGGTCGCCGTACATGCCGCCCAACTCGCCCATGGCCACCGCCCGTGCAATGGCTTTGCATGCCAAGGCCACGTCCAAAATCAAGGCATTGAAGTCACCACTGGAGCCGGGAAATCGGCGGCGTTCTTCAATCAAATACTGGGTCAGGGTGGTTCGGTTTCTCAGCGGCATGGGGGTTCTCTTTTGCTTTTATTTTCTCAAACAGCCGAATGCCAACGGTGCAATTGATCCACCGTGACTTGGCTCAAATCGGGCAACACATGCAATGCACCGGAGAAGTCGTGGTGCGCGGTGAAGTTGTTGGGCGTGACAATCACCGGCAAGCCCGCACTGACAGCCGCACGCAGTCCATTGGAAGAGTCTTCAAACGCCAAGCAGTCTGACCCTTTGAGCCCCAGACGCGACAGTGTTTGTGTGTAAACCTGTGGGTGCGGTTTTTTGTTCGGCGCAGTGGACGCGTCTTCAATCACCGTGAACAAGGATTTCCAATCGGGTCCGATGGCGTTGCGCAACAACACCGCGATGTTGACCGGCGAGGTGGTGGTGGCAATCGCCAAACGCAAACCAGACTGGTGTGCGCTTTGGATCAGGTTCAACACGCCAGGGCGCAATTGAACCGCATACGACTGAACCGCGTTCTCGTAAGCCGCCGACTTCATCGAGTGCAAGCGGTCAATCGTGTCTTTCAGGCCGCCGCCATCGATGTCTTTGATGTCCGGGTGCACCTGTTTCCAGTAATGCATCATGCGTTCTTTGCCGCCGGAAATTTCCAACAAACGGGTGTAAGTTTCTACATCCCAATGCCAGTCCAAGCCCTCTGCCGAAAACGCATGGTTGAACGCGTCCATGTGCGCCATTTCCGTGTCGGCCAATGTACCGTCGACATCAAACACCAATGCCTTGAGAGTGCCCATGGTCAGCCCTTTGCGTGTTGAAACACCCGACTCGCCAAGATGTCCTCAGCATTCAAGGTGCTGAGGTCATCGGCGGTCAATTCTTTGTCTGGGTTGGCAAACAGGCGACTGGCCTGACGCAACCGTGCCCTCTCCAAGGCATTGCGCACACTGCGCGCATTGGCGAAATGCGGCTGCTGTTTGCGCAAATGCAAATACTTGGCGAAGGCGTGTTGTGCTTCTTCGTTCAAACGGTAATTTTGCGCGCTCAACATGTGCTGGGCAATTTGCGCGAGCTCGTCTTCTTGGTAATCCGGGAAATCAATGTGGTGGGCAATGCGCGAATTCATGCCGGGGTTGGACATGAAGAAAGTGTCCATGCGGTCTTTGTATCCCGCCAGAATCACCACCAAGTCGTCGCGCTGGTTTTCCATCACTTGCAACAAAATTTCGATGGCTTCTTGCCCGTAATCGCGTTCGTTCTCGGGCCGGTACAGGTAATAAGCCTCGTCGATGAACAGCACGCCACCCATGGCTTTTTTCAGCACTTCTTTGGTTTTGGGCGCGGTGTGGCCAATGTACTGACCGACCAAATCGTCACGCGTCACCGCCACCAAATGGCCACTGCGCACATATCCCAGCTCGTGCAGGATTTGCGCCATGCGCATGGCCACCGTGGTTTTGCCGGTGCCCGGGTTGCCACTGAAACACATGTGCAATGACGGCGATTGCGCCGCCAAGCCCAAATTCAAACGCAAGCGGTCAATCACCAACAGCGCAGAGATGTCGCGAATGCGTGACTTGACTGGCTTCAAGCCCACCAAGTCACGGTCCAACGCATCCATCACTTGCTGCACCTGTGTTTGCGCCATGACTTGCGCCACCGTGCGCGCACCGGTATCGGCCACCGCAGCGTTGTTCACTGGGGTGATTTCGGGGGCGGTTGCTTTGCCGTTGATGCCAGGCAGGTGGTATGCAGGTGCGTTCATGGGGTGGCTCGCAGGGTTTACTTGCCGTAGCGGGTGTTTTCAGGCTTGTCCATGGCGTAACCATGCGTGGTGTAACGCATGCTGCGGCCATGGACCTCCTGGCGCTCCAAGCGATAGCCTGGTTCGTTGGCAGGACGGTGAACGATGAAGCTCATGGCCACCGATTCGATGCCGCGCGTGGAGTCAAACGCCATCAAACGGATGTAGTGGTTGGGAAAGCTCTTGCGGCAGTTGTTCACTTCCAACAACACGCCAGCCGGGTCGTTCAAGTCAAACATCGGCATGCCGTACATGTCCCAATAGGTGTTGCGCGGGTGGGCGTCATCGGTGTATTCCACGCTCCATGCGTAGCCTTTGCTCAAACCATATTTGATTTGCAAGCTGATTTCTGCGTCAGTCAAGTCTGGCAGGAAACTGAATTGGCCTTGGGTCAATTTGCCGGTGGGGTTGGTCAACATGTGGTGTGCTCCTCAATATCAAGCGACGGATGGGGTGACGGCATAGTCGCTGCTGTCGGTGGATTGGTAGTTGAAGCTGATGTCGCCCCAGGTGTCGAGCGCGGCTTGCAATGGCGAGCAGTTCTTGGCCGCGTTCTTCAAAATGGTCGGGCCTTCTTCCAAAATGTTTTTGCCTTCGTTGCGGGCTTTGACCATGGCTTCCAAAGCCACACGGTTGGCCACTGCACCGGCTTGAATGCCTTGCGGGTGACCAATGGTGCCGCCGCCGAATTGCAACACCACGTCGTCGCCGAACAAGTCGATGAGTTGGTGCATTTGACCCGCGTGGATACCGCCGGAGGCCACCGGCATGACTTTTTTGGTGTCAGCCCAGTCCATGTCAAAGAACAAACCGCGCTGCAAATCGGTCTTGGTGTAGCTGTCGCGGCACACGTTGTAATAGCCTTGGACGGTCATGGGGTCGCCTTCCAATTTGCCCACGGCCGTGCCGGTGTGTAAATGGTCGCAACCTGCCAAGCGCAACCACTTGGCAATCACGCGGAAGCTCACGCCGTGGTTCTTCTGGCGGGTGTACGTGCCATGACCGGCGCGGTGCATGTGCATGATCATGTCGTTTTTGCGGCACCATTCAGCCATGGATTGGATGGCGGTGTAACCGATGACCAAGTCCACCATGACAATCACGCTGCCCAGGTCACGTGCAAATTCAGCACGTTCGTACATTTGTTCCATGGTGCCTGCGGTGACGTTCAAATACGAGCCTTTGACCTCGCCGGTGACTGCTTGCGCTTTGTTCACGGCATCCATCACATACAAGAAACGGTCACGCCAGTGCATGAACGGCTGTGAGTTGATGTTCTCGTCGTCTTTCATGAAGTCCAAACCGCCTTTGAGGCCTTCGTAAATCACGCGGCCATAGTTGCGGGCAGACAAGCCGAGTTTGGGCTTGGTGGTTGCACCCAACAGCGGGCGACCAAATTTGTCCAAACGCTCGCGCTCGACGATCATGCCGGTGGGCGGGCCTTTGAAGGTTTTGATGTACGCCACAGGAATGCGGATGTCTTCCAAGCGCGCGGCTTTGAGTGGCTTGAATGAAAACACATTGCCAATCAGCGACGCGGTCATGTTGGCGATGGAACCTTCTTCAAACAGAATCAGGTCATAGGCCACGTAGGCAAAGTATTCGCCGGGGCGGCCGGGCACTTCTTCCACCTTGAACGCTTTGGCGCGGTAACTGTCGCAATCGGTCAGTCGGTCCGTCCATACCACGGTCCAAGTGGCGGTTGACGATTCACCAGCAACGGCGGCGGCGGCTTCTACCGGATCCACGCCCTCTTGCGGTGTGATGCGGAACAAACAAATCGTGTCGGTGTCTTTGGGCACGTAGTCAGGCATCCAATAGCCCATTTGCCGGTATTTGAGTACGCCTGCGCTGTACCGCTTCTTTTTGTCTGTGATTTGTGTGGCTTCGGTCATCTGAAAAACTCCGTCGTGGTGAGAAGATGGGTGAACTGTAAAAACTCCGGCAAAATAAGTAAATTCATTTATTTTCGATTTTGAATTAAGGAAAACTTAATTGAAGAACGCCACCTTCCGCCAATTGCGGTTTTTCAACGCGGTCGCCAAACACCTGAGTTTCACCAAGGCGGCCGAAGACATGCATGTTTCCGCACCGGCAGTGACCATGCAAATCAAGGACTTAGAGGCGGAAATCGGCATGCCGCTGTTTGAGCGCCAAGGCAGAAAAGTCAGCCTGACCACCACCGGTGAGTACATGCTGGTGTACAGCCGCCGGATGCTGGCGCTGCTCAAAGACGCGGAAGACGCCGCCGCGCGGCTGCAGCGGATCGAGACCGGCAACCTGACCATTGGCTTGGTCGGCACCACGACTTACTTTATTCCGGCGCTCTTGAACCAGTTCCTCAAAGAACACGAAGGCATTGAGGTCAAGATGATGGTGGGCAACCGAAGTGAATTGGTGCAGTGGCTGCAAAACAGCGAGGTCGACATTGCCATCATGGGCCGCGCGCCCGAGGAACTGCCGACCCGCGCCGAGCCGTTTGCTGCGAACCCGCTGGTGTTTGTGGCCTCGCCCGAACACCCGTTGGCCGGTGAAACTGGCTTGCGGGCAGAAGACTTGCGACAACAGTCCATCATCGTGCGAGAACCCGGCTCGGGCACACGCAGCGCGATGGAGAGTTTTTTTTCGCAAGCCAAATTGCAACCCCGCTTGGGCATGGTGTTGCAAACCAACGATGCGATCAAGCAAGCGGTGATGGCCAACCTTGGCTTGGGATTTTTGTCCTTGCACACCACCGCCATGGAATTGCAATCTCGCCGCCTGGTGGTGTTGCCGGTGATTGGCGCACCGCTGGTTCGCGCTTGGAACGTGGTCCACCCTTTGTCCAAATTGCTTTCGCCTGCCGCCGAAGCGTTTCGTTATTTCGTGCTCGAACACGCTGAAGGGCATTTGTCCAAAACCTTTGGTGGCATGCATGACCTGTCTGTCAGGTGAGTCGGCTGTCGCGGGTTTGGGCACTTGCTGGCCCACGGCCACAATGACTACTTTATGATGTCGCCACGCGTCTATTTGTTGTCATTTCTTACAAACCCATGGTTCGTTCAACATGCCCGCTGCCTCTGAGATGTTTTCTGTGACGGAGCCCAAGACGCCCTCCCGCCTTGGGGTGACAGGCGCCGAGTTGGCCACGCCCGGCACAGCTGGCGCTGTCTGGCTCAAGCCATTGGTGGCGGCGTGGCTGGTTTATGTGACAGGCGGTTTGGCTTGGTTGGCCTACGCACAAGGCCCTTTGCTCGCCATTTGTCGGTCCATCGCATGAGGCTGTGGCGATGGTCATGGTCCGAGGGTGCTGAGCAAGCCCCGCTGCTGTCTTACCGTCAATCTGCGGACCGGATCATGGTCTTGACCAATGTGTTTTTGACCTTGGTCTGTGCCGGTGTGGCTGTGTTCAATGGCAGTTGGCCGCCCGTGGTGTTCATCGGTGTTCCTACGCTGCTGCTGTCCTATGGGCTGTACCGTTACCAGAGCGGCCAATTGACCACGCGTTTGTTCATGGCCTGTGCTTTCATGGTCTACACCAGTGTGTTGATTCAGCAATCCAAGGGGGACATCGAGGCGCATTTTTCAGCCTTCGGCTTGATCGGCGTGTTGCTCTATTACCGCGATTGGCGCACCATCGCCACCGCCACGGCGTTCATTTATTTGCAGCACCTGATCGGTGGTTATGCCCAAACCTTGGGCTACCCGATCTACGTGTTTGACACGACCAGGTTTTGGTTCACCTTTTGGTTGCATGTCGCCTATTTTTTGCCCTTTGTGAGCATGATGGGGTTCTTGTCGCTCTGGTTGAAAAACGAAGCCATGTCACAGCACCGGGTCATCCAAGAAGGTTTGCGCACCGCCCATGCACTGCGTGAAGCCAGTGAAAGCGCCAAAGTTGCCAACCGACTCAAAAGCCAATTTCTGGCCAACATGAGCCATGAGATTCGCACACCGCTGAACGGTGTAGGCGGCATGATCCAACTCACCTTGGGCACCACGTTGACACCTGAACAGCGGCACTATTTGAATGTGGCGCAAGACTCCTCCGAGCATTTGCTCAACCTGCTCAACGACATTTTGGATTTCTCAAAAATTGAGTCGGGCTCGGTGGAGTTGGTGATGAAGCCACTGGAGGTGCGCCAATTGTGCCAATCGTTGCAAGCGTCGTTTGCCCCGCAAGCACATGCACGCGGCTTGCAATGGGCGGTGACCTGTGACGCATCGGTACCGCGTTTCATCCTCACTGACGCGACCCGGCTGCGGCAAATATGCAGCAACCTCATCAGCAATGCATTGAAATTCACCCACCAAGGGTCTGTCAGCTGCAACTGGTGGGTTCGTACCGACACAGACCGCCCTGCGTTGCACTGTGTGGTGCGCGACACCGGCGAGGGTTTTGCACCGGACTTGACGGAATCTATCTTTTCGCCTTTTGTGCAAGGCGACAACACACCGACCCGTTCGCACGGTGGCGTGGGTTTGGGCTTGTCCATCACGCGCAGTTTGGTGCAGTTGCTCGGCGGTGAAATCCATGCTTTTGCCAAGCCGGGCGAAGGTGCCACGTTTTCTGTCACTTTGCCATTGCGTTTGCCTGATGACACCCCCACTTTCGTCCCACCCTTGCGCGTCAGCGAGCCCTCGGTGACTGTGCCATTGCGGATTTTGGTGGCGGAAGACAACCCCGTGAACCAACAAGTCATGCAGATGATGTTGGACAAGTTGGGGCACCACACCGTGTTGGTTGACAACGGCTTGAAAGCCTTAGACCAATTGCAACACGCGCGGTTTGACCTGGTGATGCTCGACGTGATGATGCCCACTTTGGACGGTTTGCAAGTGCTGGCGAAATGGCGTGCGCACGAGCGTCAACACGGCGGTCACACACCGATCGTGATGGTGACCGCGCATGCCATGCTGGGTGATGAAGAAAAAATGCTGTCCGCCGGCGCCGACGGCTATGTGTCTAAGCCCGTTGGGCTGAATGCCTTGACGGCGGTGATCCATCAAGTGGTTGGTGCTGGTTCAGGATGAACGGCTGGCGGGGATCACAAAAAAATTTTTTTTATTGCAGAAATTGTGCAATTCTCTTCATTGTTTTAATAAAGTACCGCCAAAAATACCGCCAAAATATTATTTACGGAAAGTCACAGGCAATTGAACCCAGGTGTTGATGGAGATACTTCTTTTTGTTACTTGATCTCTATCCGTTGCGTTCAGTCAACTTAGGATGAAAAGACCGGTTTGCA
>CANGZG010000082.1 GCA_947458415.1 Comamonadaceae bacterium
CATAAAAACCATCAGCGCTGCGCACCAATGCGTGGTTTTTTTCGTGGTCGTCGGTGTTGTCTACCAAGATGTTGAACACCATGCGTTTAAACAGTTCGTGTTGTTGCACACGCACCTGATCGGGGTGACCTAATCGGCGAATCAAACGCGGGCAAGGCAGTTGAAGGGGCAGGCGCATACACATTTGTTTGAAGCGACACGCCCAATGCGCCAAAGCGGTCGTCACCTGCAAAGTAAAGATATTCCAGCAAAGACAAACGGGCTGGCCGCTCTATCAGCCGAATGACCCGCTCGCCCCATTGGTCAGGTCGCGCATCGTCTACCGCGCCCACCTACGGCGCTGGTCTTGCAGGTTCACAGTACCTATGAGTACTGGCGTCACTGGATCACCCAGCCACCACAGGCTCATGTTGTCTTGCGGTTGGTAGGGCCTATTCACAGCAGCAGCTCCGGTTTGCGAGACAGACGTCTGCCGCGCTGGCGCACCGCTGCGATGTCTTGTTCCAGCGCATTCAGGTCTAGCGCCGGTGCGGCCACCTCGGGCAAGGCAGAGTGTCGGCCCATCAGCCACAGTGCTGTGGCATACACGCCCATGCCAACCGATGGGTCACCTTTTTCCATGCGCATGAGCGTGGGCACCGACACCGCCATGCGGCTTGCCCAGGTGCGCAGACTTTCCTTGCGGCGTTGACGGGCCAGCGACAGGTTGTCACCCAAGTCCTTCAGCGCTTTCGCGGCTGAAGCTGGCAGTTGTACAGTGGCGACAGAGGTTTTTGACATAACATTAAATTTAACATAAATTAATTTTTATGCATATTTGTATGATGTAAATTAAATGCATGCGATCTCGATTGTTCAACCAAGTTGTAAGCCAACCCACAGAACTCCAGTGCTAAATTCCCGCCCAACCCTCTGACAGGGCAAACAATTTTTAGGAGACTTTCAGCATGTGGAAAATTGCATTGGGATTTGTCGTGTTCGCGGCTTTGTCGTTGTTTGTCATTTTCAAAGCAGGTGACAAAGTGGACATGAGCGGAGAAAAACACGGCAGTGAGGTTTCCCATGAAGCCGAAACGGCTAAACCGGCTGCGCCCGCCGCGGCTGCGGAAACAACGTCAGCCCCAGCGGCAGCACCAGCACCCGCAGGCAAATAAACCGGTCGATCAACCGGTGTTTCTCAAACCCGCCGCAATGCCGTTGATCGACAAATGGATGCCGCGTTGCGCCCGCTCGTCGCTGATGCCGGCGCGGTATCGCCGAATCAATTCGACTTGCAAATGGTGCAGCGGATCGATGTAGGGGAAACGGTGCTTGATTGATCTGGCCAAGGACGCGTTATTGGCCAGTCGTTGCTTGGCACCGGTGATCAACTGCAAGGCTTGCGCCGTGCGTTGCCATTCGGTCTCCATTGCTTTGAAGATTTTTTTACGCAACTTCACGTCATCCACCAACTCGGCGTAGCGCGATGCCAGCGCCAAATCGGATTTGGCCAAGACCATGTCCATGTTGGACAGCAACGTGCGGAAAAACGGCCACTCTTTGTGCATGCGGCGCAACATGGCCAGCGCTTGTGCGCGGGACATGCTGGGGTGCGCTTCGACAAACGCATGAACCGCCGAACCAAAGCCGAACCAACCGGGCAAGGTCAAGCGGCACTGTCCCCAACTGAAGCCCCAGGGAATGGCCCGCAAGTCCTCAATGCGCTGCGAAGGTTTGCGCGAAGCAGGCCGAGAACCGATGTTGAGGCCTGCGATTTCACGCAAGGGCGTGGCTTGGAAAAAATAGTCGCTGAACCCTGGGGTGTCGTAAACCAAAGAACGGTAGGCCGCCATGCTGTGTTGTGACAACTGCTCGGCCGCTTCAATGAAACTTCTGGGCGCACGGCGTTGGGCGGGCAGCAGCGTGGCTTCCAACGTGGCCGCCACCAAGGTTTCCAGGTTGCGCCGACCCAGCATCGGGTTGGCATATTTGGAATTGATCACCTCACCTTGTTCGGTCAGTCGGATTTGCCCGCGCACCGTGCCTGGCGGCTGCGCCAAGATGGCTTCGTAACTGGGGCCGCCACCGCGCCCAACCGTGCCGCCGCGCCCGTGGAACAAGCGCAAAGTGATGCCATGCAGTTCTTCCAAGGTGTTGAACACATCGACCAAGGCAATTTCCGCTTGGTAGAGTGACCAGTTGCTGGTGAAGATGCCGCCGTCTTTGTTGCTGTCTGAGTAGCCGAGCATGATGTCCTGCTCGCCACCGCTGCGCGTCAGCAACGCGGCGATGCCGGGCAACGCGAAATAGTCACGCATGATCTGTGGCGCTTGCTGCAGGTCTTCGATGGTTTCAAACAGTGGCACGACGATCAACTCTGCCACAGCTTTGCTGCTCAAACTGCCTTGCAGCAAGCCGGTTTCTTTTTGCAGCAACAGCACTTCGAGCAAATCGCTCACGGTTTCGGTGTGGCTGATGATGGCGTGGCGGATCGCATCCGCACCGTGTTGTTGCCGAATCCGCTTGGCCGTTTCAAAAATGGTCAATTCAGACACGCTGTGCGCGCTGTAAGTGTGTCCAGGAATGCGCAGTGGTCTGGGGTCGTTCAGCGCTTGCAACAACAAAGCCTGGCGACGCCCTTCGTCTTGTTTCAGGTAATGGGCTTCAATGCCCGCGACTTTGAACAATTCTGCCGTCACCAGTTCATGTTGGTCAGAGCTTTGGCGCAAGTCGACTGTGGCCAGATGAAAACCGAACACTTGCACGGCGCGAATCAAGGGACGCAATCGGGGTAAGGCCAATGCTTGCGCATGTTGTTCGCTCAAGGCTTTGTTCAAGATGTGCAAATCGTGCAAAAACGCGGCGGCATCCGGATAAGGGTGTTGCGGTGGCAAGGCATGGCGCGCCGCTTCTTTGCCTGTCAAATGCAGCAGGCTCGCCGCGAGTCGCGCGTAGATGTAGGTCAAGCTGCGCCGATACGGCTCATCTTGGCGGTGCGCGTTGGTGTCGGGCGATGAATCTGCCAACGCTTGCAGCGCTTTGGGCACACCCACCAGCATGGCCGAGGTGGACAACTCGCCGCCCAACCAATGCACCTCGGTCAGGTAATGGCGCAACACCACTTCGCATTGGCGTTTCATGGCCAAGTCCAGCGTGTCGGCGTTCACGTTCGGGTTGCCGTCGCGGTCGCCGCCCATCCACTGCCCCATGCGAAAGAAAGAGGCAATCGGTTGGCCACCGAGTTCGTGTTCCAAATCGGCGTACAGCTTGGGAATTTCTGTCAAAAAAGTGGATTCGTAATAACCCATGGCGTTTTCAATTTCATCGGCCACGGTCAATTTGGTGAACCTCAACAAGCGGGTTTGCCACAACTGCAACACGCGCGCGCGCACCAAGTGATCGAGTTGAGCCAATTGGCGCGCGCTGGTGGCGTCATGGCCGCGCGAGACGATGTCGTCACGGGTTTGCAAACAAGCGGCGATGCCACGCTCTGCGTCCAATATGCTTTTGCGTTGCACCTCGGTCGGGTGTGCAGTCAACACCGGTGAAATGTGGGCGTGTTCCAGCGCTTGTCGAATGGCTTTGGGGCTGACACCTGCTGTTTTGAGTTTGCCCAATGAGGAAGCCAGGCTGCCAGGGTGCACATCGCCGGCGCGGTCATGCGCTTGTTGACGCCGAATATGGTGTTGGTCTTCCGCCAAGTTGGCCAAGTGGCTGAAATAGGTGAAGGCTCGAATCACGCTGACGGCTTGGTCACTGCTGAGTGAGGCCAACAGTTTTTTCAATGCCGAGCCCGCTTGGGTGTCGGCATCGCGACGAAAAGCCACTGACAAGCGTCGAATTTGTTCAACCAAAGCGAACGCTTGGTCACCTTCTTGTTCGCGGATGATGTCGCCCAGTATGCGGCCGAGCCATCGGATGTCATCGACCAAAGGCCTCTCGTGGCTGGACAAAGTGGAAGCCGAGGAGGGGCGTGCGGACGGGCTTTTGGGCTTGGGGATCATGAGCAAAATCTGCTGGTTATAGAGGGAAAACCACGAGATGCGTGCATGCTAGCATCGACCCGAACCCTCAGTAGACGGCCCTTTGGTCACTTGTTTTGAGCACACCACATCTCACGATTGCGACACGCGAAAGTCGCTTGGCCTTATGGCAGGCACACCACATGCAAGACCTGCTCCGCGAGCGCGGTTGTCAGGTCGATATTTTGGGCATGACCACGCAAGGTGACCAAATTTTGGACCGCTCGCTCAGCAAAGTGGGCGGCAAAGGTTTGTTCGTCAAAGAACTTGAAGTCGCGCTCGAAGAAGGGCGTGCTGACTTGGCGGTGCATTCGCTCAAAGACGTGCCCATGGACATGCCTGAAGGCTTCGAGTTGGCTTGCGTCATGGAACGCGAAGACCCCCGGGACGCGTGGGTGTCGTCTCGTTACGCGACTTTGCAAGACCTGCCGATTGGCGCGGTGGTGGGTACTTCCAGTTTGCGACGCACCGTGCTGCTTCGCCATTTGCGCCCCGACTTGCAAATCGAACCGTTGCGCGGCAATTTAGACACGCGCTTGCGCAAATTGGACGAAGGCCATTACGCCGGCATTGTGCTGGCCGCTGCGGGTCTGAAGCGATTGGGTTTGGGTGACCGCATTCGGCATATTTTTGACACCAAAGACATGTTGCCTGCCGCCGGACAAGGCGCGTTGGGCATCGAAATTCGCGCGGCCCGTGACGATGTTCGTCAGGTGTTGCTGCCACTGGCGCACCAAGTCACTTGGTTGGCCGTGGCCGCCGAGCGGGCCGTCAGCCGCGCCATGGGCGGCAGTTGTTCCATGCCGCTGGCAGCGCATGCGGTGTTGCATGGACAGGTGATGGATTTGCACGCGGCTTGGGGTAACCCGGACCTGAGCACCACCACCTTGGTCAGGGCCCACAGCCAAGGCGAGGTGTCGACATTGGAAGAAGCCGAGTCTTTGGGTTTGTCGGCAGCACGCCAACTGCGGGCACAGGGAGCGGGTTGATTGGGACTCGGGCGCCGTGTCATCTTGACCCGCCCAAGCAGCGA
The DNA here is from genome assembly GCA_947458415.1 of Comamonadaceae bacterium. Lineage (GTDB taxonomy): Bacteria > Pseudomonadota > Gammaproteobacteria > Burkholderiales > Burkholderiaceae_C > Limnohabitans. The sequence goes on from CANGZG010000082.1 coordinate 5,035, forward strand.
CAGCCAAGCGTGGGTCAGTGGCTTGCAGGCCGCCGGTTGTCAGGTGTTGCATTGGCCCTTGATAGAGATCGCACCGGTACACCACCCTGAATTGCTTCACGACTTGGTGACGAACGCAGTCACCAGCCAAGCCATCATGTTTGTCAGCCGCAACGCGGTCACGCATGCGTTCGCTGCAGGGCTTGGTTTTGACCCGCACAGCGGCACACGCTATTGGGCCACCGGTCCCGGCACCCAACAAGCTTTGTTGCAAGCGGGCGTCTTTGCTGAACGCATCGATGCGCCGTCTGCCGACGCCGCCCAATTTGACACCGAGGCGTTGTGGCAATTGGTCAAGCACCGAGTGCATGCCGACCAACAGGTGTTGATCTTGCGAGGCGCTGACGCCGACCAGAGTGAATCAGCCACCGAGGGCGTTGGGCGAGGTTGGTTGATGCAGCAATTGCAGCAAGCCGGCGTGCCTGTGAAAACTTTGGCGGTTTACCAACGGGTGTGCCCGCGTTGGGACGATGCACAACGCACCAGTGCCACCAGCGCGGCGACTGACGGCAGTGTTTGGGTGTTCACCAGTTCTCAAGCATTGGCCCATCTGAAGCAATTGCTGCCTTCGGTGACATGGAATGCAGCCATGGCCATCGCCACCCATGAACGAATCGCACAAGCCGCCACACAAATGGGTATGGGCAAGGTGGTGGTTTGCAAACCGGTCTGGGGGGCGGTGCTGTCGTCATTAGAATCGCTGACATGAGCAGTGCCCCAGACAAAGAAACTTACCCCGCCACTGCAACCCCGCCGTCTTCAGCTCGCACACTTGGGTGGCGTCAGCGCTTGCCATGGTTGACGTTGGTGTTGCTGGTGTTGTGTGGCTTGGCTTGTCTGCAGTTGTGGATCAAACTCTCCACCATTCAAGAGCAGCTGGCCAGACAAAGCGCGGACGCAACCCAGTTGTCTGCCCAGGCCAACAGCATGGCCAAGCGCGCCGAAGACATCACCCAAGAAACCGCTGCCAAAGTCACCTTGCTCGATTTGCGTTTGAACGAAGTGGCACTGCAACGCAGCCAGCTTGAAGAATTGATCCAAAGCTTGTCTCGTTCGAGAGATGAAAACTTGGTGGTTGACATCGAATCTGCGCTCGGATTGGCGCAACAGCAAGCCGAGTTGACTGGCAGCGTTCAGCCGATGTTGGCGGCTTTGCAAACCGCGCAAAAGCGTCTGGCCAAAGTACCGCAACCCAGACTCGCGCCGGTGTTGCGTGCGATTCAATTGGATATCGATCGGCTGCAATCGACCTCGACCACCGACATCCCCGGCTTGTTGATCAGGTTGGATGAATTGGTGGTGTTGGTCGAAAACCTGTCTTTGCTCAATGCCGTGGGTCAGGCCAAACGCGCGGTACAAACACCGCAAGACAAGGCGTTGCCGACGTGGTCACAGATTTGGCAGAACAAAGACTGGTCTGCATGGGGACAGCGCATGTGGGCTGAGGTGTCGGGCTTGGTTCGGGTCAGTCGGATTGAACAACCCGAGGCGGTGATGTTGTCCCCCGAACAAGGGTTTTTTGTGCGCGAAAACCTCAAGCTGCGATTGCTCAACGCGCGGCTCAGTTTGCTGTCGCGCCAAATGCCATCAGCGCGTAACGATTTGGCATTGGCCGAGCGTGACCTGGCACTTTTTTTTGACCTCAACAACCGCCAAGGTCAAACCGCCAAGACCTTGATGAAGCAAGTGCAATCTCAGGTGTCGCAAACCAATATTCCACGCTTAGACGGTTCGTTGTCAGCGTTGGCCACGGCAGCGGCGGGGCGCTGACATGCGTTGGTCCTTGTGGCTGTTGGCTTTGTTTGGTGTGGCGGTCGCCGCCGCCTTGGGCTTGAGTTTGCAATGGGGCACGGTCACGCTGTTCGTGGCCCCTTACCGTGTGGACCTGTCGCTGAATTTGGTGATCATTTGTCTGTTGCTGGGTTTTGTGTTGTGTTACGCCGCCATCAGAGGCGCCATGCAATTCATGCAGTTGCCCACCCAAGCGCGCCGCTGGCGTGCCCAACAACGGGAACGGGCTGCACAACAAGGCTTGCTCAACGCCATGGTGATGTGGATGGCCGGGCGGTTTTTGCGCTCGCGCAAAGCCGCCTTGCAGGCCTTGGGGCAGGTTGACAATCTGCTCTTGAATGGCGATTCGCCGCACCAACCGGCGATGCGACTCATGCGCAGTTTGTTGCATTTGTTGGCCGCTGAAAGTGCGCATGCTTTGCGTGACAAAAGCGCCCGGGATGGGCATTTTCAGCAAGCCTTGGACCACGAACCGGGCGCGCGGGTGGAGCAGCGTTTGGAATTGCGCGACGCAGCTTATTTGAATGCATCCCGCTGGGCTTTGCATGACCGAGACAGCCAACAGGCGCAACAGTGGTTGTCTCAATTGCCTTTGGGGGTGTCTCGCCGGACCGTGGCCTTGCGCTTGCGACTCAAAGCAGATCGAATGGGTCAGCAGCATTTGCCTGCGCTGGACACGGCGCGGCTGCTGGCCAAGCACGGTGCGTTTTCAGCGTCGGCGGCCCGCAGTTTGTTGCGTGGATTGGCCATCGCGTGTTTGGATGAATGCCATGACAGCAGCCAGTTGCAGTCGAGTTGGATGTTGCTGCAAGCAGATGAACGCGCCATGGCCGACATCGCCTTGCATGCCGCACAACGTTTGTTGAATTTGCGTGGGGACCCGCAATTGGCTTTGAACTGGTTGATGCCTGTTTGGCAGCAACTGGTCAATGCAGACGATGCGTTGGCGTTGGGACAGCGACAAAAATTGGTGCAGGTGTTGTCAGACGCCTTGCATGAACTCGAGCCCGAAAGCGATTGGTTGGCCAGGGTTGAGCAAGCGCGTTTGGTCAACCCGCGCAGTTTGGAGTTGCAATACCTGAGTGGCATGGTCTGCTTGCGCCACGGTTTGTGGGGCAAGGCCCAGCAAATGCTCGAACAGGTGGCGCCTCGGTTGACAGCGGCTGTGTTGCAGCGACAAGCTTGGCGCGCATTGGCCGAATTGGCCGAGAACAAGGGCGACGCCGCACAAGCCTTGGCTTGCTGGAAGTTGTCGGCCAAGGTCTGACCGACAACCGTTGTTTAGCTGCTGCGGCTTTCTTCAAACGGCATCTGCATTTGAGACAAATCGCGTTTGGTTTCCACCAGAATCAGTGGGCCTTCGTCTAACACCACAGGCGCGGGACGCTCACGCGGCACATGAACCGGCCGGGGTTCGGCCGCAATCGCTGCTTGAATCATGGCGACACGTTCTGGATTCGAGTTGATCCACTCCAAGCCATTGGACGATGCAACGTGCTGCAACTGTTCCATGGGCAATGCGAACGTCCCCACCTTGGGCATGGCCATGGTTGTCGCGACAACCGATGATGGCGAAGCCGCAGGTGCATGGGACACCAGTGCATGTCCGTTGTCATCTGCACGGTTTTCGTCAGGTTGACCGTTGCGTGCTTGGCGTTCGCGACCGGGGCGTTCACGGCCACGGCGTTCGCGACGTTCGTTGTGGCGCTCGCCTTGGGCAGACGCGGTTTGACCGTCTTCCACGCGGTGGTCTGCAGGCGCGGCTGGCGCTTGGTCAGTGGCATGAATCGCTTCTTCTGCGCTGGTACTTGCTTCGTTGGCAGGTGTTTGTGCCGGACGTTCACCACGGCGACCGCGTCCGCGTCGACCATCGGTGCGTTCACGGCCTTGGCGAGCGGGTCTGTCAGCCGTGGCGTTGTCGTTCGATTCAGAAGGTGGGACAGACGCGTCATGGGTTGTGTGGTCGTCCATGCGAGGTTCTTGGCGTTGACGCTCAGGACGCTCGCCACGACCTTGGCGGTTGGGACGGCCTTCTGGGCGCTCGCTTTGGCGAGCCTCGGGTTTGTCAGCGCGCTCTTGGCGGTCTGGGCGTTCAGCGCGGCCTTCACCTCGCTCGGAACGTTCACCGCGACGGCCACCGCGGCGGCCATCTTGACCGCCTCTGCCGGCTGGTCGGTTGTCGTTGCGCTCGCCCGGTTTGGTGCCCGGGTTGGCCGCATCTGCCGCGGGCTTGGCCGGGGCAGTGTCACCACCGAACAAAGATTTGAGCCAGCCGAAAAAGCCTTTTTCAGCGGGGGCAGGTGCCGATGCGGCTGGACGGACAGGCGCTGTGCGAGATTCAGGTGCGCGCGCAGGACGCGCTTCAGCGGCGGGGGCCGGCATGTCAGGCAACACGCCTTTGATGACTGGCGACTGGCGGTTGGTCGGCTCTTGCGAGCGGCGGGTGACCGCGGTCGGGTCTTCGATCTCTTCGGCCATTTTGTAACTGGCTTGCAGGCTGTCCAGACGCGGGTCGTCGTGCTTGAGACGTTCGAGTTTGTAGTTGGGCGTTTCCAGGCCTTTGTTCGGAATCAGCAACACATGGGTGCGTTGCTTCAATTCGATCTTGGCGATTTCTGGACGCTTTTCGTTCAACAGGAATGAAGCCACTTCCACCGGCACTTGCGCGTGCACTGCGGCGGTGTTTTCTTTCATGGATTCTTCTTGGATGATGCGCAAAATTTGCAGCGCAGAGCTTTCGGTGTCGCGCACATGGCCCGAACCACCGCAACGCGGGCAGGGGATGGACGCACCTTCGGACAATGCGGGGCGCAAACGCTGGCGACTCATTTCCATCAAACCAAATTTGCTGATGGTGCCAAATTGCACCCTGGCACGGTCTTGGCGAAGCGCGTCACGCAAGCGGTTTTCCACTTCGCGGCGGTTTTTCGATTCGTCCATGTCGATGAAGTCGATGACGATCAAGCCGCCCAAGTCGCGCAAACGCATTTGGCGCGCCACTTCGTCAGCCGCTTCCAAGTTGGTGCGGGTGGCGGTTTCTTCGATGTCACCGCCTTTGATGGCACGCGCCGAGTTGACGTCCACCGAAACCAGTGCTTCGGTGTGGTCAATCACGATCGCGCCGCCAGAAGGCAGGGTCACGGTGCGCGCATACGCAGATTCGATTTGGTGTTCGATTTGAAAACGGCTGAACAGCGGCGTGTCATCGCGGTAGCGTTTGACCCGCGCCGCGTGTTCAGGCATGACATGCGCCATGAATTGCTGCGCTTGGTCGTAGATGTCATCGGTGTCGATCAAGATGTCACCGATGTCGTTGTTGAAATAGTCGCGAATGGCGCGGATCACCAAACTCGATTCTTGGTAAATCAAGAACGCGCCTTTGCCCCCTTTGGCAGCGCCATCGATGGCGGTCCACAGTTTGAGCAAGTAGTTCAAATCCCATTGCAGTTCGGGTGCGCTGCGGCCAATACCTGCTGTGCGCGCAATGATGGACATGCCGTTGGGGTATTCCAACTGGTCCATGGCTTCTTTAAGTTCTGCCCGGTCGTCGCCTTCGATGCGACGGCTGA
>CANGZG010000083.1 GCA_947458415.1 Comamonadaceae bacterium
GGGAAAGAGTGTATTGCTGGACAACGGCCGCCGCGGCAAGGCCATGACCGGCGCCAACAAACGGGCGCTCAAGTCACTGGCCGACATGATCAAAGGCAAGTCAGGCCGCTTCCGCCAAAACTTGTTGGGCAAGCGAGTCGACTACTCCGGCCGTTCTGTCATCACCGTGGGACCTACCCTCAAACTGCACCAGTGCGGTTTGCCCAAATTGATGGCCTTGGAATTGTTCAAACCTTTCATCTTCAGCAAGCTGGAGTTGATGGGCATTGCCACCACCATCAAAGCGGCCAAGAAAGAAGTTGAAGCCGGGACACCGGTGGTGTGGGACATTTTGGAAGAGGTCATCAAAGAGCACCCCGTGTTGCTCAACCGTGCACCCACGCTTCACCGACTGGGCATCCAAGCCTTCGAACCGATCTTGATCGAAGGCAAGGCGATTCAATTGCACCCCTTGGTTTGCTCGGCCTTCAACGCTGACTTTGACGGCGACCAAATGGCGGTGCACATTCCGTTGTCAGTGGAAGCCCAAATGGAAGCCCGCACATTGATGCTGGCCTCCAACAACGTGCTGTTCCCTGCCAACGGTGAACCGTCTATCGTGCCTTCACAAGACGTGGTGCTGGGCTTGTACTACACGACCCGCGAACGCATCAACGGCAAAGGCGAAGGTTTGGTGTTCGCTGACATCGGCGAAGTGCAGCGCGCTTTGGACGCGGGCGTGGTCGAGCTGACGGCCAAGATCACGGTGCGCATGACCGAATGGACCAAAGACAAAGTCACCGGCGAATTCTCCAGCAGCACATCTCTGGTGGAAACCACCGTGGGCCGTGCGCTGTTGTCTGAAATCTTGCCGCGCGGTTTGCCTTTCAGCCACTTGAACAAGGCGCTGAAGAAGAAAGAAATTTCCAAACTCATCAACACCTCGTTCCGCAAATGCGGTTTGAAAGAAACCGTGGTGTTCGCTGACAAGCTGTTGCAAAACGGTTTCCGTTTGGCCACACGCGCTGGTATCTCGATTTGCATCGATGACATGTTGGTGCCGTTTGAAAAGCACGCCATCATTGAAAGCGCAGAAAAAGAAGTCAAAGACATTGAGCAGCAATATGTGTCGGGTCTGGTGACCTCTGGCGAGCGCTACAACAAAGTGGTTGACATTTGGGGCAAGGCCGGTGACGCCGTGTCCAAAGTCATGATGGACCAACTGCGCAAAGAAAAAACCGTGGACCGCCATGGCAATGAAGTTGAGCAGGAATCGTTCAACTCCATCTACATGATGGCTGACTCGGGTGCCCGTGGTTCTGCCGCGCAAATCCGTCAGCTCGCTGGCATGCGTGGCTTGATGGCCAAGCCGGATGGCTCGATCATCGAAACACCGATCACGGCCAATTTCCGCGAAGGCCTGAACGTGTTGCAGTACTTCATCTCTACCCACGGCGCACGAAAAGGCCTGGCCGACACGGCGCTCAAAACCGCCAACTCTGGCTACCTGACCCGCCGTTTGGTTGACGTGACCCAAGACTTGGTGGTGATCGAAGAAGACTGCGGCACCAGCAACGGTCAGTTGATGCGCGCCATTGTGGAAGGTGGTGAAGTCATCGAATCTTTGCGTGACCGTGTGTTGGGTCGCACCGTTGCCGAAGATGTGGTGCACCCTGAAACACGCGAGGTCTTGGTGCCCGCTGGCGACATGTTGGACGAAGACTTGATCGACGACATCGAACTCTTGGGTGTGGACGAAATCAAAGTGCGAACCGCACTCAATTGCGAAACACGTTTTGGTTTGTGCGCCAAGTGTTATGGCCGTGATTTGGGCCGTGGCGGCCTGGTCAACGTGGGTGAAGCTGTTGGCGTGATCGCGGCGCAATCCATCGGTGAACCCGGTACACAGCTGACCATGCGTACTTTCCACATTGGTGGTGCGGCGTCACGTGCGGCCGTCGCCTCCAGCGTCGACGCCAAATCTAACGGTGTGATTGGCTTTAACGCCACCATGCGTTATGTCACCAACAGCAAAGGCGAATTGGTGGTCATTTCCCGCTCTGGCGAAATCGTCATCCATGACGAACAAGGCCGCGAGCGTGAACGCCACAAAGTGCCTTATGGCGCCATTCTGGCCATCAAGCCAGACCAGGGCATCAAGGCCGGCACCATTTTGGCCAACTGGGATCCGCTGACACGCCCTGTGATCACCGAGTTCGCGGGTCAAGTTCGATTCGAAAACGTGGAAGAAGGCTTGACGGTTGCCAAGCAATTGGACGAAGTCACCGGTCTTTCCACTTTGGTGGTGATCGATCCCAAGCGTCGCGGTTCGACCAAAGTCGTGCGCCCGCAGGTCAAGTTGATCGATGCCTCCGGCAAGGAAGTGAAGATCCCCGGCACCGACCATTCGGTGACCATTGGCTTCCAAGTCGGCGCGCTGATTCAAGTGCGTGATGGACAAGACGTGGGCCCAGGCGAGGTGCTGGCGCGCATTCCTGTGGAAGGTCAGAAAACCCGCGACATCACCGGCGGTTTGCCGCGTGTGGCCGAGTTGTTCGAAGCCCGTTCACCGAAGGACAAAGGCATTCTGGCCGAGATGACCGGCACCGTGTCTTTCGGCAAGGAAACCAAAGGCAAGATCCGTTTGCAGATCACCGACCCGGAAGGCAAGGTCTGGGAAGAACTGATCCCCAAAGAGAAAAACATCGTGGTGCACGAAGGCCAGGTGGTCAACAAAGGCGAAAGCATTGTCGACGGACCGGCTGACCCGCAAGACATTTTGCGTTTGCTGGGCATCGAAGAGTTGGCGCGTTACATCGTGGACGAAGTGCAAGACGTTTACCGCTTGCAAGGTGTGAAGATCAACGACAAGCACATTGAAGTGATTGTTCGCCAGATGTTGCGCCGTGTGGTGGTCGATAACGTGGGCGACACCAACTACATCAGCGGTGAACAAATCGAACGTTCAGAAATGCTCAACACCAACGAAGCCTTGTTGGCTGACGGCAAGTTGCCTGCGACCTACACCAACTTGTTGTTGGGCATCACCAAAGCGTCCTTGTCCACCGACAGTTTCATCAGTGCCGCATCCTTCCAGGAAACCACGCGCGTGTTGACCGAAGCCGCCATCATGGGCAAACGCGACGAATTGCGTGGCTTGAAAGAGAACGTCATCGTTGGCCGACTCATCCCTGCCGGTTCTGGCATGGCCTACCACAAGGCCCGCAAAGCCAAGGACTTGATGGACGAGGCCGAGCGCCGTGCCATCGCCGAGAACGAAGCCGAAGAGCTCGCCTTGGCGCAACAGCAAGAAGGCAGTAACGAAGAGACACCAGCAGACTGAGTAACCGGGCCCCCATACTTGGGGGCCCAGTTACGCTGGTCGAGCCTGCTGGGCATCGCTGTTCATCATGTTGCTGTCGCGCTGGTTCTGGATAGCTTTTGCTTTACTGGTGTTTTGGGCACTGGGGGCCTACAACAGGCTGGTGAGATTGCGTGCGCAGATCAAACAACAATTTGGTCCATTGCAAGCGGTGTTGCTTGAATACCAAGAGGTGGTGCAACAGGCAGTGACGGCGGCGGCCAACGCGCCGCAGTTATGGGACAACCCCGGCAATTCCGATTTGGGTCACAGCCACTGGACCCGTTTGCAAGTGGCCTCTGGCCTGTCCACCGTGGCACTGGCACGCATGCAGTCGCACACGCTCGATGAAGACAGTGCACAAGCCTTGCACGATGCCGCGGCTGAACTCCAAGACGCTTGGGCGGCTTTGATTCACCCTGACGTTTATTACATCAATGTCCCACACCATTTGAAACAGCGTTGGTTGGAACTTGACCTGCTGGTGCAGCCAGAGTTGGGGCGTTTCAACGCTGCCATCGCCGAGTACAACGAGGCGATTGCCCAATACCCAGCCGCGTTGCTGGCCAAATTGTTTCAATTCCAACCGGCCACCCCGTTGTGACGAAGGCGGCTGCGCCTGAGGTCGGTGCTGGCATGGCGCCACCTTTGTGGCAGCAATTGCAAGCCTGTGCCAAAGCCTTGCGGGCTGTGCGTCAAGGCCGTAACCATGTGCAGGCCTTGGCCGGCGTTCCGCTTGCGGTCAGACCCGCCACGCAAGCCTTGTTGTTCACGGTGTTACGCCAATGGGGCCGCACGCAGGCCATCCAACAAGCTTTGGTGCAACGCGCACCGCCTGCGCCAGTCGAGGATTTGCTGTGCGTGGGCTTGGCGTTGGCATTGCCCACAGAGCAGGCCATGTACCCGATGCACACGCTGGTGAACCAATTGGTCGAAGCCGCCAAACGCCATCCCGCCACCCGCGCACAAGCGGCGTTCATCAATGCCTGTGTGCGCCGGTTTGACAGAGAGCGAACCACTTGGCTTGACAAAACGGGCACGCAAACCTCGGCGCGTTGGAACCATCCCGAGTGGTGGGTCAAAGCCATTCAACAAGACCACCCTGTGCATTGGCAAGCGGTGCTCAATGCCAGTCAACAAGCCGCACCCATGGCCGTGCGCGTCAATCGGCGACAGCAGACGGTGGCCGCGCTGCAAGCCATCTGGCAAGCGCAAGGCATAGAAACTGACCGGTGCGGCGACAGTGGGTTGGTGCTGCGACAGGCGCGGCCGGTGCAAGCGCTTGAAGGTTTCAGCCAAGGCTGGTTTTCGGTGCAAGACCCGGGCGCGCAACTCGCCGCGCCTTTGTTGTTGGCCGACGGGTTCCTGAAAGGCGGGCAACGATGCAGAGTGCTGGACGCCTGTGCCGCGCCGGGTGGCAAGACCGCGCATTTGTTGGAAATGGCTGACCTTGACCTGGTGGCCATCGATGTCGATGAAGCCCGCTGCCAACGTGTGCGCGAGAATTTGCAACGTTTGCGGTTGCAAGCCGATGTGCGTTGTGCCGATGCCGCACGCCCCGCCGATTGGTGGGACGGCCAAGCGTGGGACGCGATCTTGCTGGACGCCCCTTGCACTGCGTCGGGCATTGTGCGCAGACACCCCGACATACCGTGGTTGCGTCGTCCAAGCGACATGGCTGGCTTGGCCGACACCCAGCGGCAACTGCTCAACGCGCTGTGGCCCACCCTGCGGTCCGGCGGTCGCTTGTTATATTGCACCTGTTCTGTGTTTCGCGCTGAAGGCGAGGATCAGGTACAAGCGTTTCTTGGAAACAACAGTGATGCTGTCTTCATGCCATCGCCAGGCCATTTATTGCCCGGTCTGGCGGCCAACGGCAGTGCTGTCTCTGACAATCTGTCCAAGGAGCACGACGGATTCTTTTATGCTTTGCTGGAAAAAAAATAACATGCTTGAAACAGTCGGCCTCAAACAGCGATCGTTGCTTTTGTCGATCGTGTGGTGTGTGCTGGGCATGTTTCTACAACCAGCGTTTGCGCAATCGGCAGTGCAATTGACCGACCCGGTGCTTGAGCGCGGTGACGACGGCGTGTACTTGACCGCTACCTTGGATTTCAACCTGTCCCCGGGGCTCGAAGACGCGCTTTCGCGTGGCATGCCATTGAGCTTTGTGTTGCAGGCCGAAGTCATGCGTGAGCGCTGGTATTGGTATGACAAAAAGGTGGCCTTGGTTGAGCGCTATTTCCGACTGACTTACCAACCCTTGTCGAGGCGCTGGCGTTTGCATGTGTCTGCGACGCCGGTTCAAAGCACGGGCTTGGGCGTGACACTGGGCAACAGTTACGACAGTTTGGCCGATGCGATGTGGGCGTTGCAAAAAATCAACCGCTGGAAAGTCGCTGAGACCCAAGTGCTGCAAAAAGATGTCAAGCAGCGTTTAGACCTTCGCTTTCGTTTGGACCTGAGCCAACTGCCTCAGGCATTGCAGTTTGGCAACCAAGCCAGCAGCGACTGGAACGTCAACTTCGACCAAAGTTTCCGGCTCGAAGAACTGACCAAATGACGGCATCCACCGCTTGGAGCGATCTGCGTCACCGCAGCTGGTTGCTGGTGGTGATCATGTCGATCCTGGTCTCGGTGTCAATGATTCTGTTGTTTTTATTGACGCAAGCCACCCAGCGCTGGGACGTGTACGAAGAAAACTACGGGCTGCTGTTTGGATTGAATACCGTGCTGGCGGTGTTCTTGTTGTTGGTGATCAGTTGGATCGGTTGGCGGTTGGTGGTGCGCTTGCGCCAGAAAAAATTTGGCAGCCGGTTGCTGATCAGGCTGGCCGCGATTTTTGCGTTGGTGGGTATCTTGCCGGGCATCTTGATCTACGCCGTTTCTTACCAATTTGTGACCCGCTCGATCGAGGTCTGGTTTGACAACAAGGTGGAAGTGGCGCTGGACGCGGGCTTGAATTTGAGCCGGTCCACGCTGGAGAGCTTGGCCAGCGAATTGGTCACCGGTGTGCGCAATGCCGGCAACAACATGACGCCGGGTTCGCGCAACCAATGGTCGGCCACGTTGGAAAAAGCGCGGGATCAATTGAGCGCTTCCGAGGTCAGCCTGTGGCAGGGCAATGTGCAGTTGGTGGCCAGTGTCAGTGAATCGGGATTTTCTTTGCAACCCGAGCGGCCTGGGGCGTCTGAATGGCGACAAGTGCGCACCACTGGCGTCACTTGGCGCAGCGATGGCTTGGAAGAAGCGGGCAACGCAGACGCTTACGCGCGCCTCAAAGTGTTGTATCGATTGCCTGACAGCGGGTTTCAGTTAGACCGGCAAACCTATGTGTTGCAGGTGGTCAAAAAATTGCCGCCAGTGCTGGTGAACAATGCCCGCGCAGTGCTTGAAGCCAACCGCGAATACCAAGAACGCGCGTTGGCACGAAGTGGTTTGCAGCGCATGTACATCGGCACCTTGACCTTGAGTTTGTTTTTGTCGGTGTTTGGGGCGGTGCTGTTGGCGGTGTTGTTGGGTAACCAATTGGCCAGACCGCTGTTGTTGTTGGCCGAAGGTGTGCGTGATGTGGCTGCTGGCGACTTGCGGCCCAAACCCTTTTTGCAAGGCAAGGACGAGCTCGATGGCTTGACCCGTTCGTTTGCGGAAATGACGCAACAATTGTTTGAAGCCAGGCAGTCGGTCGAGCAAAGCATGGCGCAACTCGACTTGGCGCGCAGCCATTTGCAAACCATGCTGGACAACCTGACGGCCGGTGTCGTGCTGCTAGACCGTGAGGGGGTGATTTTGTCGATCAACCCCGGCGCCACCCGCATATTGAAACTGCCGCTGTCGGTGCATGTCGGTCAACGCTTGGAAGAGGTGGACGGTTTGGAAGGCTTTGCCGCGCAAGTGATGGACCGGTTTGAGGAAATCACCGCCGAGCAGCCCGCACGCATCGACCACTGGGAACAGTCCTACGAATTGGATACCGCGCCCTATGCCACGGCGCGCGATTTTTCAGCGCAGGCCGCCAGGCAAATCACGCTGGTGGCGCGTGGGGCATTGTTGCCGCAGGGCGATTGGTTGCTGGTGTTCGATGACATTTCTGAGATTGTGTCAGCGCAACGTTCGCAAGCATGGACCGAGGTCGCGCGTCGCTTGGCCCACGAGATCAAAAACCCATTGACGCCCATTCAACTCTCGGCTGAACGTTTGGCAATGAAACTCGACGGCAAATTGCCCGCGGTCGAACAAGCGCTGCTGACCAAGTCGGTGAAAACCATCGTCGAGCAGGTGGATGCCTTGCAGCGCTTGGTCAATGAATTCCGTGACTTTGGTCGCTTGCCTGCCGCACGGCTACAGCCTTTGGACTTGAACCACTTGCTTGGTGAAATGATGCCCTTGTATGACAACGACAATGCCCGTGTCCCGGTGCATTGGCAGCTTGAAGCACATTTGCCCTCGGTGATGGGTGATGCCGCGCAATTGCGACAAGTGGTGCACAACCTGATTCAAAATGCGCAAGATGCCAGTTTGGCCATCCCGCACGCACAGGTGAATGTGATGACCGAGTGGCGCCCGCAATCCCAACGGGTCAGGTTGACAGTGCAAGACAACGGCACCGGCTTCAGCGATGCCGTGTTACAGCGGGCATTCGAGCCGTATGTCACCACCAAAGCCAGTGGCACCGGGTTGGGCTTGGCGGTGGTCAAGAAAATTGCGGATGAACACAATGCACGCATCGAGTTGAAAAACCGGACCCAAGACGATGAGGTGTGCGGCGCGCAAGTGTCGTTATCATTTCGCCTTGTAGACTCTCACGACAACTGAACTGACACACGCGCATGGCAACTATTCTGGTAGTGGACGACGAACTCGGTATTCGCGATCTTTTGTTTGAAATTCTGAATGACGAAGGCCATCAGGTTGAACTGGCCATGAACGCGGCCGAGGCCAGGTCCATCCGCGCGTCATTGCAGCCCGATTTGGTGTTGCTCGATATTTGGATGCCAGACACCGACGGCGTCACGCTCTTGAAAGAATGGGCCACGACCGGCCTGCTCAACATGCCCGTGATCATGATGAGTGGCCACGCCACGATAGACACGGCGGTGGAAGCCACTCGCATCGGCGCCATGGCGTTCTTGGAAAAACCCATCACCATGCAAAAACTGCTCAAAGCCGTCGAGCAAGGGTTGAATCGCAAATCCGTCAGCGCAGGCCGGGTGCATGCGGCGACCCAAGCCTCGGTCAATGCATTGAGCGGCGCGGGCATGGTGACTGCGGCCCCCATGGTTGCCACAGTGGTGCCAGCGTCTTTGCAGCCCGTGCAAAGCTTTGACCTCAACAGCCCCTTGCGCGAAGCCAGAGACAGTTTTGAAAAAGCATATTTTGAATTTCACCTTGCCCAAGAGGGCGGCTCGATGACAAGGGTGGCAGAAAAAACGGGGCTAGAGCGCACCCACCTGTACCGCAAACTCAAACAGCTCGGTGTGGATTTGTCACGCGGCAAACGCTTCGGCAGCGGTCACTGAATTGCCAAGTCACATGTTTCGACGGTATTGACCGCCGACTTCAAACAAAGCATGGGTGATTTGTCCGAGCGAACACACGCGCACGGCATCCATCAACACCTCAAACACATTGGCGTTGTCCATCACAGCTTGTTGCAAGCGGTGAAGCATGGCCGCGCTTGCATCGGCATGGTTCTGATGGAACGTGTTCAATCGTTGTAATTGGCTTTGTTTTTCGTCATCGGTCGAGCGCGCCAATTCGATGGTTGGTGGCACTTCGTTGGCGTGTGGCGACTTGAACGTGTTGACACCGATGATCGGCAATTCGCCGGTGTGCTTGAGCATTTCGTAATGCATCGATTCATCTTGGATCTTGCCGCGCTGGTAGCCGGTTTCCATGGCGCCGAGCACGCCGCCACGCTCGGCGATCGCCACAAACTCTGACAGGACGGCTTCCTCGACCAGCTCGGTCAGTTCCTCGATGATGAACGCGCCTTGGGAGGGGTTTTCATTTTTGGCCAACCCCCATTCGCGGTTGATGATCAATTGAATGGCCATGGCGCGGCGCACCGACTCTTCGGTGGGCGTGGTGATGGCTTCATCGAATGCATTGGTGTGCAGGCTGTTGCAGTTGTCGTAAATGGCAATCAACGCTTGCAGCGTGGTGCGAATGTCGTTGAATTGAATCTCTTGCGCATGCAAACTGCGGCCGCTGGTTTGGATATGGTATTTGAGTTTTTGTGAACGCTCATTGGCACCGTATTTTTCTTTCATGGTGATCGCCCAAATCCGTCGGGCCACCCGCCCCATGACGGTGTATTCGGGGTCCATGCCATTGCTGAAAAAGAACGACAAATTCGGTGCGAAATCGTCAATGTGCATGCCACGC
This sequence comes from Comamonadaceae bacterium, assembly GCA_947458415.1. Lineage (GTDB taxonomy): Bacteria > Pseudomonadota > Gammaproteobacteria > Burkholderiales > Burkholderiaceae_C > Limnohabitans. The sequence continues at coordinate 9,728 of CANGZG010000083.1, forward strand.
GCCAAATAGGCTTCGACAAATGTGAAGCCATTGGACAGCGTGAACGCCAGTTGCGAAATCGGGTTGGCGCCGGCTTCGGCAATGTGGTAGCCGCTGATCGATACGCTGTAGAAATTGCGCACTTGGTGCTCAACAAAATATTGCGCAATATCCCCCATGACCTTGAGCGAAAACTCAGTGCTGAATAAACAGGTGTTTTGCCCTTGGTCTTCTTTCAAAATGTCGGCTTGCACCGTGCCGCGCACGTTTTGCAACACCCAAGTCCGGATGTCTGCGGCTTCGGCGGCGGTGGGCTCTCTGCCTTTGTCCGCGCGGAATTTGTCCAGGTTTTGGTCGATGGCAGTGTTCATGAACATCGCCAAGATCGTGGGCGCCGGACCATTGATGGTCATGGACACGCTGGTTGCAGGGGAA
>CANGZG010000084.1 GCA_947458415.1 Comamonadaceae bacterium
GACCAAACTGTTGGCGGTCCAAGGTGTATTGGCGTGCACGGTGAAAACAATCTTCGGCCGCACCCAATGCGCCCCAGGCAATGCCATAGCGCGCGCTGTTCAAACACGTGAACGGGCCTTTCAAGCCTTGCACTTCGGGAAAGGCGTTTTCCTCTGGCACAAACACGCCGTCCATGACGATTTCACCGGTGATCGACGCACGCAAACCCACTTTGCTGTGGATGGCCGGTGCGCTCAAACCCGGCATGCCTTTTTCAAGTACAAAGCCGCGTATCGGCCCGACCGCGCCGGATTCGCTGACCTCTTTGGCCCAAACCACGAACACATCGGCGACCGGCGAATTCGAAATCCACATTTTGTTGCCACTGAGTTGGTAACCGCCTTTGACCTTTTGCGCGCGACTCGCCATGCTGGCCGGGTCCGAGCCGTGGTCGGGTTCGGTCAAGCCGAAGCAGCCAATCCATTCGCCGGTGGCGAGTTTGGGCAAATATTTTTGGCGCTGGCCTTCGGTGCCGAATTCGAAAATCGGCAACATCACCAAGGACGATTGCACGCTCATCATCGAGCGGTAGCCGGAGTCGACACGTTCGACCTCGCGGGCGATCAAACCGTAAGCCACATAGTTCAACTCCGGGCCGCCGTATGCCGCAGGAATGGTGGGGCCGAGCAAACCCAGTTCACCCATTTCACGAAAAATCGCGAGATCGGTTTTTTCATGCCGGAAAGCCTCGGTCACGCGCGGCAGCAATTTGTCCTGGCAATACGCATTCGCGGCCTCGCGGATCATGCGTTCTTCTTCGCTCAATTGCTGGTCCAGCAACAAAGGATCGTCCCAATGAAATGCATGCTTGGCCATGGATGCTCCGGTTGGCGTTTTGTGTGACAGAAGTTTGGATGTTAATCCTGCGCAGCTTCAAGCTGTCTAGAGGGTAATGGGGTGGTAATTGGGGTCAGATACCAATTAATTTGGGAATTAATTGGTATCTGACCCCAATTACCACCACCAAGAATTCATGTCGATGCAGCCAAATGCCGTTTCGCCAGCGCGATGTACCAATCCAAACAAGCCGGATTCGCCATCGCGTCACGGTTCAACACTTTTTCCACCGGCTGCCCGAGCATCAATTTCTTGATCGGCAACTCCTGTTTTTTGCCTGACAGCGTGCGCGGAATTTCCGCGACTTGGAAGATGTCGTTCGGCACAAAACGGGGGCTGAGCGCGGTGCGGATGGCGCCGTTCAAGCGGTCGCGCAAGGCATCGTCCAGCACCACGCCCGCACGCAACACGACGAACAACGGCATGTAACTTTCTTTGCCCAAATATTCCAAATCCACCACCATGCTGTCGAGCACTTCCGGCAACGCCTCGACCGCGCTGTACAACTCGCTGGTGCCCATGCGCAAACCGTAACGGTTGATGGTGGCGTCACTGCGGCCATAAATGATGGCGCGGCCCTCGGGCGTGATCTTCAACCAATCGCCATGGCGCCACACGGCACCCGCCTCCGCGGGCAAATCTCCACCGCCGGGTTGTCTGCCTTGGCCCGCCGGGAAGGTGTCGAAATAGCTGCCCAAGTAACGTTGGTTGTCGGTGTCGCCCCAAAAAAACGGGGGCATGCACGGCAAGGGTTGGGTCACCACCAATTCGCCCACTTCGTCGATCACCGGTTTGCCTTGCTCGTTCCAAGCTTCCACACTCACGCCCAAAAAACGGCATTGCATTTCACCAGCCACCATCGGCAATTCGCGGTGTCCGCCCACATAAGCCCCGGCGTCGGTGCCGCCCGAAATATTGCACCACCAAATGTCTTGCGCAGGCGCACCGGCCGCCGCATACACCTGATGGAATTGGTCGGTGCCCCATTGCTGCACCTCGGCACTCAAAGGGGAACCCGTGGTGCCTAGCGCGCGTATTTGATGCAAGCCAGGGATGGAAGACAAGGAGACGCCCGCTTTCATGCAGTTGGCAAAAAACGCCGCGCCGCCGCCAAAAAATGTCACGCGTTCACTGGCGGCATAACGCCACAACACGCCCCAGTCCGGTCGCTCTTTGGTGCCCCCCGGGTTGCCGTCGTAAATCACGCAGGTGGTGCCACTCAACAAGCCACTTAACTGCGCATTCCACATCACCCAACCGGTGGACGAGTACCACATGAACCGCTCGCCCCACGAATTTGGTTCGTAACTGCAGGCCACGTCGTAATGCAAATTTTTGTGTGCCATGCCGTTGAGCATGGTGCCGCCGTGGTCATGCACCAATGGCTTGGGCAAACCGGTGGTGCCGCTCGAATACACAATCCACAACGGATGGTTAAAGGGCAACCACATGGGGACAAATGCATGCACGGCCGCGTCATCGCGCTGCACAATGTGTTGCCAATCGGTGCTGTCGGCGATGGGCGGCTGGTTGTCGAGGTTGCGGTAAATCACCACGTGTTCCACGCTGGGCAAGGCCTGTCTTAACTCGTCCACCACGGTGTGACGCGCCAAGTCTTTGCCACCGTAAGTGACCCCGTCAACCGCGATCAACACCTTGGGTGTGATTTGTTTGAAACGGTCGACCACCGCGTTGGTGCCCATGTCGGGTGCGCACACGCTCCAAATGCCGCCCACACTGACCACCGCCAAAAACGCGACCATGGTTTCGGGAATGTTGGGCAAATACGCGGCCACCCGGTCACCAGGTTTCACGCCTTGTGCTTGCAAATGCAAGGACAGCGCAGCGGCTTGTCGCTTTAACGCTGTCCAAGACAATTCGCGACGCTGTCCGCGTTCATTGCTGCCAATGATGGCAGGCATGCCCGCGGCATGTGCGGCATCGACATGCCGCAACACCTGCTGCGCGTAATTCACTTGTGCCCCGACAAACCAACGTGCGCCCGGCATGGTGTTGCGCTCGAGTACCGTGGTGTGCGGTGTGGGCGAAGTCAAATCCAGATAGTCCCACGCGGACTGCCAAAAATCTTCCAAGTGTGTGACCGACCAGCGCCACATGGCTTGGTAGTCATCGAAATGCAATTCACGATGCTCGGCCAACCATTGTTGGTAAAGGCGAATTTGCGGGACGAACGCGGGTTGGGCAGTCAAAGAAGTGTTCATGGGTCTGGAGGTTAGCAGGACGCCGTGCGGGGCCGCGTGCGCGGCAAGCCCACTAAGATGCCACATCGATTTGAAGGAAACCCATTGTCATGGCGATTTGGACCAAACCCATCAGCACCGACATTCTGACCACGACCCACATTGACACCGCCGCCGAGCGACTGGGCATCGAGTTTGTCGAAATCGGGCCTGATTTCATTCGCGGCCGCATTCCTGTAGACCACCGCACCCGCCAGCCCTATGGCGTGATCCATGGCGGTGCGAACGTGGTGCTGGCGGAAACCTTGGGCTCGTGCGGCGCCGATTACGCCACACCCGTGGGTCACCGCATCGTCGGCTTGGACATCAACGCCAACCACATCCGCGGTGTGGCCGAGGGCTGGGTCAATGGCATAGCCAGGCCGGTGCACATCGGGCGCAGCACACAGGTCTGGCAAATCGACATGCGCGACGACCAAGGTCGCATCAGCTGTGTGTCGCGCTTGACCTTGTCGGTGTTGGCGCCGCGTTAAACCGCTAAACCCGTTCACTGCGCGGGCCTTTCCCCAAAGGGGTTTTTCATTTTCGGTAGGGTGTGGGAATATTTCCTGTTTTTGGAGTCCTCGACCATGTTCAAGTATCTGCTGTGCTGCCTGTGCCTGTGCCCTGTGTGGGTGTCCGCCCAAACCGATGCCTTGGCTTTGGCCAAAGAAAAAGCGTGTCTGGGATGTCACAGTGTGGATCAGCACACCATGTCGGTGCCGTCTTACCAAAAGATTGCTGAAAAGTACCGTGGCGACCCCGGCGCGGTGGAATACCTGTCAGAAAAAATCCGCAACGGTGGCAAAGGGGTTTGGGGTGGTGGCGGCCGCAGCCTGATGCCCGCTTTCTTGAATTTGAGTCAAAGTGAAATCCGTCTGCTGGTGGACTGGATTTTGTCGATGAAGGAAACACCGGCCTCTTGACCACGGTGTTTGATCCGTGGTTTATTTGCGGTCGCGCGCGGTCGGTGTTGAGGCGCCCGTTGGTGACGCTTCAGTCGGGGTGGGCATGCTGTCTTTCGCGGGGCATTCGCCTTTGAAGAAGGCCCATTCTTCGCACATTTGGCCCGACGGCCATTTGCACCAGCTTTGTTCGCCTTTGTCGGTATAGGTTTTCACCGAAGTGCCGCCCGCGCTGGCACATGCAACAGCAGCGGGGTTGGCCATGGCGAGGTGTTCTGACGCAGCGAAGTCGTGCGCCATGCATGCCATCGATGTGCACACACTTGCCAGCAAACACGCCCAAGGGTTCATGCGTCAGCGGCTTTCATGCGTTCGCTTTTCCAATACACATCGTCACCGCCGTGCATGCGGTTGAGCACACGCGCCAGCACGAACATCAAATCACTTAACCGGTTGAGGTATTGACGCGGTGTCGGGTTGAGCGCTTCTTCTGCGCCCAAAGCCACGACCGCACGTTCTGCACGGCGCGCCACCGTGCGGCACACATGCGCCAGCGATGCAGCGCGGCTGCCTGCGGGCAAAATGAATTCTTGCAATTTCGGCAGCACCGCATTGTGCTCGGCCAAGGCGTTGTCCAACAACAGCAACGCATCTGCTTTGAGCAACTCAAACCCGGGAATGCTCAACTCGCCACCCAAATTGAACAATTGGTGCTGCACTTCCACCAACAAATGCCGCACCGTTTCGGGCATGTCCTCACACAACAGCACGCCCATGTGTGAATTGAGTTCGTCCACCTCGCCCATGGCGTGAACCCGCAAACTGTTTTTGCTGACCCGGCGGTTGTCGCCCAGCCCTGTGGTGCCATCGTCGCCGGTACGGGTCGCTATTTGTGTGAGTCGGTTCGCCATGTGTGCTGTCCTGTTGGTTGCTTGCATTGTCTCAGCAGCGCACCAAGTCGGCTACGCTCGGGGTTTTCAAAGGATTCCGAGATGAACGCATCCCCACCCACCCATGTCGGTGTCATCGGTCTTGGCGCCATGGGCCGCGGCATGGCACAGAGCCTGCGCAAAGCGGGTTACCTGGTGCATGTGTGCGATGCCCTGCCAGGCGCGGCCGAGGCCTTCGCCAAAGACGGTGGGGTGGCTTGCCCGCATCCGGCGGCACTGGCGGCCTTGTGCCCCGTGGTGATCAGCGTGGTGGTGAACGCGGCACAAACCGAACAAGTGCTGTTTGGTGAACACGGCGCCGCCGCCGCGATGCAGGCACAAAGTGTGTTTGTCATGTGTTCCACCGTCGACCCGAATTGGTCTGCCGCCACGGCCGCGCGTTTGCAAGCGATGGGGCCGCATTATTTGGATGCGCCCATTTCCGGTGGAGCGGCCAAAGCCGCCAACGGACAAATCACCATGATGACCGCAGGCAGCGCGGCGGCTTACGCTTTGTGCGAACCGATGTTGAATGCCATGGCCGGCTCGGTGTACAAACTGGGCGAACAACCAGGCGCGGGCAGCAAAGTCAAAATCATCAACCAACTGCTGGCGGGTGTGCATATCGCCGCCGCCGCCGAAGCCATGGCCTTGGGCTTGCGCGAAGGGGTTGACCCGAACGCTTTGTACGAGGTGATCACCCACAGCGCGGGCAACAGTTGGATGTTTGAAAACCGCATGCCACATGTGCTCGCCGCAGATTACTCGCCACTGTCAGCGGTAGACATTTTCGTGAAAGACCTGGGTCTGGTGCTCGACATGGCGAGGGCCAGCAAATTTCCCTTGCCTTTGTCCAGCACCGCGCATCAAATGTTCATGCAAGCCAGCACCGCAGGTTTTGCCAAAGAAGACGACAGCGCGGTGATCAAAATTTTCCCGGGCATCCAGTTGCCCAGCCAAGCCTAGACCCCGATGCGCCAAGGGGAACACCCCATAGGCAGCGCCGCCCTGCCTGCCTAGAATGCAAGCTCACAGGAGTACCCGCCATGAACGCACCCCAATCAGCGCAACACTTGATGCCTGCCATTGCCCAGCGCGATGTGCCATCCAGCTTGATCGACACGCTCAAGGCGCATTTCGGTGACCGTTGTTCCACCGCCATGGCGGTGCGCGAACAACATGGGCGGGATGAGTCCGCTTACACCACCGTGCCGCCACCGGCCGCCGTGGTGTTTGCCGAAAGCACCGACGATGTGGCGTTCACCGTCCGCCATGCCGCTGAGCATGCCGTCCCCATCATTCCGTTTGGCGTGGGCTCGTCGCTCGAAGGCCATTTGCTGGCGGTGCAAGGTGGCATCAGCATTGACTTGGGGCGCATGAACCAAGTGCTGTCCATCAACCCAGAGGACCTCACGGTCACGGTGCAGCCCGGCGTCACCCGCAAACAACTCAACGAAGAAATCAAAAGCACGGGCTTGTTTTTCCCGATCGACCCGGGGGCCGATGCCAGCATCGGCGGCATGGCCGCCACCCGCGCCAGCGGCACCAACGCGGTTCGCTACGGCACCATGCGCGAAAACGTGCTGGGCTTGGAAGTGGTCACGGCACACGGCGAAGTCATTCGCACCGGCACGCGCGCGCGCAAATCGTCAGCGGGCTATGACTTGACCCGCTTGATGGTGGGCAGCGAAGGCACCTTGGGTGTGATCACCGAGGTCACACTCAAACTGTTTCCGTTGCCAGAAGCGGTGTCTGCCGCCACATGCTCGTTTCCATCGATTGAGGCCGCGGTTCTCACCACGATTCAAATCATTCAAATGGGCATACCCATCGCGCGTGTCGAATTGATCGACCAACACGCGGTGCGCATGGTCAACGCCTATTCCAAAATCCATTTGCCGGTGCAACCGATGTTGCTGATGGAGTTTCACGGCTCGCCCGCCAGTGTGAAAGAGCAAGCGGAAACGGTGCAAGAGATCGCCGCAGAATTGGGTGGTCAAGCCTTTGAATGGGCCACCACCCCAGAGGACCGAACCCGTTTATGGACCGCGCGCCACAACGCCTATTTCGCCGCCATCCAAAGCCGCCCTGGTTGCCGCGCCATCAGCACCGACACCTGTGTGCCCATTTCGCGTTTGGCGGACTGTTTGTTGGATTCAATCGCCGAGGTCGAAGCCTCCGGCATCCCGTATTTCTTGGTCGGCCATGTCGGTGACGGCAATTTCCATTTCGGTTATTTGATCGATCCCAACAGCGCGCAAGAACGCGCCACCGCAGAAACCTTGAACAACCAATTGGTGGCTCGCGCCTTGGCGCTCGACGGCACCTGCACGGGCGAACACGGCATCGGTTTGCACAAGATGGATTTTCTGATCAGCGAAACCGGTTCAGGCACGGTGTCCATGATGCGCACCATCAAACAGGCGCTGGACCCGAAAAACATCATGAACCCGGGCAAGATATTTTTGGATTGAGCCGGCGAACCTCAGTGGGTCGCGGCATTCGCGCCGCGTTCAATCACCACCTTGGCGTCCAACAAACCACTGGCGTGGTTCAGGTCAGATTGCGATATCAGCACCGACAAATCGCTGCCCTTGAGTTGGGCCAACACCTCGGACAAACGCATCGACAAGGCAGGTGCCACGCCTTCAAACGGTTCGTCCAACAACAACAGCCGGGTGCCCACCGCCAGCGCCCGCCCCAATGCCACCAGTTTTTGTTGCCCGCCTGACAACAACAACGCCCGACGGTGTGACATGTCTTTCAGCTCAGGCAAGACCTCGTAAACAAATGCCAGTCGCGCATCCGGGTTCAAGGTTTTGCTGACCCACAAGGGGATCAGCATGTTTTCTTCGACGGTCAATTCAGGTACCAATCCCCGGTCTTCCGGCATGTAGCCAATGCCCAATGCGGCGCGGGCTTGCGGCGGCATCGCGCTCAGGTCTTGGCCCTCGAACTGCATGCGGCCTTGTTGCAATGCCAAATGCCCCATGATGCTGCGCATGGTGCTGGTTTTGCCGGCGCCATTGCGACCCAGCAAGCCGACCATTTGCCCCGGCAGCACCGACAAACTCAAGCCGCGCAGCACTTGCGCCGAGGCCAATTGAACATGCAGGTTGTGCAACTCAAGCATGCGCTTCCCCGGTGACATACCGACGCACATCGGCTTGGGCCAAGGCCACTGACGGCACATCATCGGCAATCACGCGGCCGCTGTAAAACGCAATCACACGGTCGCAATAGCGGCTGACGATGTCCATGTCATGTTCGACAAACAAGGTGGTCAAGGGCTGGTCGTTCAAGGCTTGCATGACGGTGTCCATCATGGGAAATTTTTCTTCGGCTGCGACACCACTGGTGGGCTCGTCCAGCAGCAACAGCCGGGGCTCACCGATCATCGCCAGGGCGATGTCCAGCAATTTGCGCATGCCCCCGGGCAGTTCTGACACCGAGCGGTCACGCTGGTCTTGCAAACGAAAACGGCTCAACACCTGTTCGGCCCGTTCGCGCGCATGGCTGCTGTGCGCGGCGCGCCACAGCGACAAACGGTTGTCGTGGCAGGCTTGCGCCACCAACATGTTGTCAAGCACGCTCAAGCTGGGGTAGAGCTGAGGAATCTGAAAAGAACGCGCCACGCCCAAGCGCATGATTTGCCGTGGCGTGAACGACCCAATCGCTTGTCCATCAAACACCATGTCGCCACTGTCGGGTTTGACATAGCCGGTGATCATGTTGACGAACGTGGTTTTGCCCGCGCCGTTGCTGCCAATCAAACTGACGCGCTCACCGGCACGGATCGCAATGTTCAAGTCACTCGCCGCCACCACCGCGCCGAATTGTTTGTTCAGGCCGCTTGCTTGCAACAAAAAATCGTTGCTCATCGCGAACCCTTTCTGTGGGTCCACAACGAACCCAAGCCACCGGGCAGAAAACGGATCACCAGCAACAAAAACAAACCCAGCGCCAGTTGCCATGTGCTGGGGAAGTACGCGCTGGAAAAGGAACGAACCACCTCAAGCACCGCCGATGACAACATGACGGCCAAGACACTTTGGCTGCCCGCCAAAATGGCCACAAACACAAATTCACCCGAGGTCGTCCAATAGCTGAAATTCGGGTCGATGTGGCCCAAGGCCATGACCGCGAGCGCGCCACCCATGCCACCCAAAAACGCCGCCATCGAAAAATTGATCGCCATGGTGTTGCCGACCGATGCGCCCATGTACTCCACCCGCAACTCGTTGTCACGGATGGCTTGCGTCACCAAGCCCCGGGTGGACGAAAAATACAAACGCGCCGCGGTCGAACACAACACCGCAAACAGCAAAGTGACCACATACAACACGGTACTGACCTGTTCATCGGCCAAGGTTTGACCCAGCAACGTGACGCGACCCATGTTGAACCCGTCAGAGCCACCCAAACTGTCGGTCTTGACCAAAATGCCATAGCCCACCATCGACATGGCCAAGGTCAACATGGAAAAAAAGATGCCTCTGTAACGCGCCAACAGCGGGCCAAACGGCGCGGTGACCACGCAGGCCACGACACCGCCCATCAACGGCAACAACAAGGCATCTTGCCAACCCCAATGCACGAACGCCAAGGCAGCCGCATAGCCGCCCAATGCCGACATCAGCCCTTGGCCGAAGGCCACCACACCGCCGCGCATCAACAAAACAATGCCCAAGGACACCAAGCCGTTGGCCATGGCCATGGTCAACATGAATTGCAACCAGCGCGGCAGCCAAAGGCCCAGCGTCGCGCCCAACAGCAGCAACAACACAGCGGTGATCAAGACGCGGCGCATGGGTTAAATTTTTCTCGCTTGAATCCGTTGAAACAAGCCTTGCGGGCGAAACACCAACACCAAAGCCAGCACCAAACAGACCGAGAACAGTTCAGCCACTGGCATCAAATGCACGGCACAGGCGCGCGCCAA
>CANGZG010000085.1 GCA_947458415.1 Comamonadaceae bacterium
GCAGCCACCGAACACCGCATCCCTTCCATTCGTCTGACATCGGGCAATCTGGTGCAATTGGGTTACGGTTCTTTGCAGCGCCGCATTTGGACCGCTGAGACCGACCGCACCAGCGCGATTGCCGAGAGCATTTCCAGTGACAAAGATTTGACCAAGTCATTGCTCAAACAGTGCGGCGTGCCAATTCCATCGGGTGAAGTGGTGCATTCGCCAGCCCATGCATGGGAGGTTGCGCAAGACATAGGGTTGCCAGTCGTGGTCAAGCCCACCGACGCCAACCATGGCCGCGGTGTGGCGCTGGACTTGCGTGAGCGTGAAGACATCGAAGCCGCGTTTCTGGTGGCACAACGAGAAGGCACCGATGTCATGGTTGAAAGCTTTATTCCGGGGGAAGAGCACCGCTTGCTGGTGGTTGGCAACAAGGTGGTCGCGGCCTCTCGCGGCGAGACCGCACGCATTGTGGGCGATGGCGTGCACACGGTTGAGCAATTGATTGAGTTGCAAATCAACTCTGACCCACGCCGTGGCGAAGAAGAAGACTTTCCGCTGGACACGATCCGATTGAAAGACCTGCCCACAGCGGTATTGGAGTTGCAACGCCAAGGCTTGGAAGCCCACAGCGTCCCAGAGAAAGACCGCGTGGTCGTGGTGCAACGCACTGGCAACATGGGCATTGATGTCACCGATGAAGTTCACCCGCAAGTCGCTGCCGTGGTGGTGCTGGCTGCACGGGTGATTGGTTTAGACATTGCAGGGATTGACTTGGTGGCCCAAGACATCAGCCAACCGTTGCATGCGCAAGGCGGCGCGGTGGTCGAAGTCAACGCTGGCCCCGGTTTGCTGATGCATTTGAAGCCAGCCATTGGCCAACCAAGACCCGTTGGCAAAGACATCGTGGCGCATTTGTTCGAACCGCAACAACCCACCCGCATTCCCGTGGTGGGCATCATGGGCCGCCAGCACACCACCGAATTGGCGCACTTGGTGAATTGGTTGATCCATTTGTCAGGTCGTCGAACAGGGCTTGCTTCCGCACGCGGCCTGTTCATGGACCAACGCTTGGTCGATCCCAAAGACGCTCGGGTGTTTGAAGCCAGCCAACGCTTGCTGATCAACCGTTCGTTGGATGCCGCCGTGTTTGAAAACACGCCCTTGCAAGTGCTGGAAGAAGGCTTGCCCTATGACCGCTGCCAGGTCGGTGTGTTGACTGACATGCCAGACCACAGTGGCTTGCAAGACCACGACATACGCACACCCGAGCAAGTGCGTAACGTGGTGCGTACCCAAATTGACTTGGTGTTGCCCGAAGGTGTGGCGGTGCTCAACGCCGAGAACGCAGCAGTGGTTGATCTGGCCGAATTGTGCGATGGCGAAGTCATCTTTTATGCCAGCGACTTGCACAATGCCTGCATCCAAGCGCATTTGGAAAAGCAAGGCCGCGCCGTTTTTTTTCTGCAAGACGAAGTCGTCATGTCACGTGGCGCCCACCAAAGTGTTTTGTTGAAACTGGACTTTCCAGCGATTGCCAAACACCTGAAAGACGGCACACTCAGTTTGCACAACTTGTTGGCCTCGGTCGCGGTGGCTTGGGCGCTCGACCTTTCACCCGATTTGATTCGCGCAGGTTTGAAAAATTACGGGCAGCCTTCCGCCATCGCCAACATTGATTTAGCAAGGAAAACCGCCTGATGGAAGTCTCCCGCATCCGCGCACTGCGCGGGCCCAATTTATGGACGCGCCACACCGCCATTGAAGCCATGGTGCGTTGCGCGCCCGGTCTGGAAAGCGACCTCAGTGCTGACCAACAAGCGTTTGAAAAACGCCTGCGCCACATGTTTCCCGGTTTGGGTCGACTGCAACCCGGTGAGCGCGACGCCCACTTGAGCATGGCGCATGCATTAGAAGCCACGGTGTTGCATTTGCAAATTCAAGCCGGATGCCCTGTGACATTCAGCCGTACCACGGCCACGCCAGAAGCAGGCTTGTTTCAAGTGGTGGTGGAATACTCGGTCGAGCAAGTGGGCAAACTTGCGATGCAATTGGCAGAGCAATTGTGTTTGGCTGCGTTTGAATCCAGTTCGTTTGATGTTGACCAAGCGCTGCACACTTTGCGCGAACTCGATGAAGACATTCGCCTCGGGCCTTCCACGGGCGCCATCGTTGACGCGGCATTGGCGCGTGGCATCCCCTTCCGCCGACTCTCTGATGCCAGCTTGGTGCAGTTTGGCTGGGGCAGCAAACAACGTCGCATTCAAGCAGCAGAAACCGATGCCAGCAGCGCCATCGCTGAATCGATTGCACAAGACAAAGAGCTCAGCAAAAAAATGTTGCAAGCTGCTGGCGTGCCTGTGCCGCTGGGTCGACCCGTGAACAGCGCCGAAGACGCTTGGGCTGCCGCGCAGGAAATTGGTTTGCCGGTCGTGGTCAAGCCGCGTGACGGCAACCAAGGCAAGGGCGTGGTGGTCAACATCCGCACGCGCGAAGAAGTCATTGAGGCTTTCAACAACGCGCTGGAATACCGTGACGACATCATGGTCGAACGCTTCCTGCCAGGCAGCGATTACCGTTTGCTGGTGGTGGGTGACCGCATGGTGGCTGCCGCACGCAGAGAACCGCCGTTGGTGGTGGGCGATGGTGTTTCCTCTGTGCGTCAATTGGTCGACAAAGTCAACGCTGACCCACGCCGTGGCGACGGACACGCGACATCACTGACCAAAATTCGCTTTGACGACATCGCCGTGGCGCGTTTGAAAGAACAAGGCTATGACGCTGACAGCGTGCCACCCAAAGGCGCACGCGTGGTGCTTCGCAACAACGCAAACCTGTCGACGGGCGGAACCGCCACCGATGTCACCGATGACGTTCACCCTGAAGTGGCGGCCCGTGCCGTCATCGCAGCGCAAATGGTGGGGCTGGATGTCTGCGGCGTTGACGTGGTGTGCGAATCGGTGATCAAACCCATGGAAGAACAAAACGGCGGGGTGGTGGAGGTGAATGCAGCGCCAGGTTTACGCATGCATTTGCAACCGTCTTTTGGCAAAGGCCGGGATGTGGGCAGCGCGATCATCGACACCATGTTTGCCCCCGGCCAAGACGGTCGAATTCCATTGATTGCCGTCACCGGCACCAACGGCAAAACCACCACGGTGCGTTTGTGTGCGCATTTGCTCAAAAGCAGCGGACTGCGTGTGGGCATGACCAACACCGACGGTGTCTATGTGAATGGCTTGCAACTTGACACGGGCGACTGCAGTGGTCCGCGCAGTGCGCGCAGTGTGTTGATGCACCCGGATGTCGATGCAGCCGTGCTCGAAACCGCGCGTGGCGGCATGTTGCGCGAGGGCTTGGCATTTGACCGTTGCCAAGTCGCCGTGGTCACCAACATCGGTTCGGGTGACCACCTCGGTTTGAACTACATCAGCACGGTTGAAGACCTGGCCGTGCTCAAGCGCGTCATCGTGCAAAACGTGTCACCCCAAGGCATGGCGGTTTTGAATGCCAGCGACCCCATGGTCGCCGCCATGGCCCAAAATTGCCCCGGGCAGGTCACGTTCTTCGCGGTTGACCCACACCACCCGGTGCTGGCCACGCACCGTGCGCAAGGCAAGCGCGTGCTGTATGTGCAAGACGGCCATATCGTCGCGCAAGAAGGCTCGCAACAAATTCGCATTTCATTGAATGAAGTGCCGTTGACACAAAACGGCGCCATCGGTTTTCAAGTCGAAAACGCCATGGCCTCCATTGGCGCGGCTTGGGCTGTGAACTTGTCTTGGGCCACCATTTGCCAAGGCTTGTCCACGTTTGTCAGCGACACCCAAGCAGTGCCCGGGCGCTTCAACATGTTCAGCTACAAGGGCGCGACCATCATTGCAGACTACGGACACAACCCTGACGCCATCAAAGCTTTGGTGCAAGCGGTGACCAATTTGCCTGCCAAAGAACGCAGCGTGGTGATCAGCGGCGCGGGTGACCGGCGCGACGAAGACATACGAGAGCAAACCCGCGTCATTGGCGATGCGTTTGAACGCGTGGTGTTGTTTGAAGACGCTTGTCAACGTGGCCGTGCAGATGGCGAAGTCATTGCCCTGCTTCGCCAAGGTTTGCAAGACGCCAGTTTGACCCGCGACGTCGTGGAAATCCAAGGCGAGTTCATCGCCATCGACCATGCGTTGGGCAAATTGAACCCAGGCGATTTGTGTTTGATATTGATTGATCAGGTGGAAGAAGCGCTGGCGCACATCGGCAAGCGGGTGGCTGAGCAGGTTTGATTCCTGCGCTCCCTTGTCAATCCTCTTGCATCACAAAGGGAAATCATTGTTCGACTGTCTCTGGCAAATTCAACTACATTCAGTCAAACAAGGAGACCCACCAGATGCAACGCAGAAAATTCCTCACCCGCAGCGCCTTGGGCGCCACCGCAGTCACGGCGCTCGCCGCCCCCGCCATTGCCCAATCGGCTCGGCCTGAGATCCGTTGGCGGCTGGCCTCGAGTTACCCCAAATCGTTAGACACCATTTATGGCGCGGTCGAGATGATGTGCAAGCGCGTGGGTGAATTAACGGATGGGAAATTCAAAATCAGCACGCATGCGGCTGGCGAATTGGTGCCTGCGCTGCAAGTGCTGGACGGTGTGCAAAACGGCACCATCGAAGCGGGTCACAGCGCCAGCTATTTCTACATTGGCAAAGACCCGGCTTTCGGTTTCGGTACCGCCATTCCGTTTGGCATGGGCACGCGAGCGCAAAACGCATGGATGTATGTGGGTGGCGGCATCGAACTGCTCAATGAGTTCTATGCCAACTATGGCGTGCTGGCCATGCCCGTTGGCAACACGGGTGCGCAAATGGCAGGCTGGTACCGCAAAGAAATGAAAACCGTTGCCGATTTCAATGGTTTGAAAATGCGTGTCGGTGGACTGGCCGGTAAGGTCTTGGCCAAGATGGGTGTGGTGCCACAACAGTTACCGCCCGGCGATTTGTATGCCGCTTTGGAAAAAGGCGTGATCGACGCCGCCGAATTTGTCGGCCCGGCAGATGACGAGCACCTCAGCTTGAACAAAGTGGCGAAATACTATTACTACCCCGGATGGTGGGAAGGTTCTGCCACGCTGTCTTTGTTCATCAACCAAAAAGCGTTTGATGCCTTGCCAGCCAATTACAAAGCGATTTTGAAAATCGCTGCTGCTGAGGCCAACCAATGGTCCACCGCCAAATACGATGTGACCAACCCCGCTGCTTTGCGCCGCTTGATCAGCAATGGCGCGCAACTCAAACGCTTCTCTCCCGACATCTTGCAAGCTTGCTACAAAGCCAACCAGCAGTTCATGAGCGAGATGATCGACGCCAGCCCTGCGTTCAAAAAAATACACGGGCCTTGGTCTAAATTCAGAGACGAATACGTGTTGTGGTCGCAGTTTTGCGAGATGCCGTTTGACAGCTTGATGGCAACAGGCAGAAAAGGCTGAGCAGTTGGGGGGTCGTACCGGGCAGGCACGCCCTGCATCACCCTTCCTCAAACCGCCAATACCTTTTGTCCCAGGCTCTTTCACACCACACCGCGTCGGGTTGGTCGCTGCGCCAATGCATGGCACCGCAGGTGGGTGAATACAAAACTCGGATGCCGCGTTGCAAGTAGCGTTGCACCACCACCGGTGCGGGATGACCGTAGCGGTTTCGGTAACCATGTTGAAACAGCGCCCAGCGCGGTTTCACGGCGTCGATGAAACCTTCGCTAGACGATGTCTTGCTGCCATGGTGCGGCACCAGCAACACATCCGCCCGCAGCGCGTCTCCCATGCGTTGCAGCAACGCTTGCTCTTGCAAGGCTTCGATGTCAGCGGTCAACAGCACCGTTTGTCCTTGTGCGCGAATGCGCAGCACACAACTGCGCGCGTTGGGGCTGAACGGTTTGTCATAGTCACTGGCCAAAGGATGAATGAAGTCGAACGACACCCCATCCCATGCCCATGCTTGACCGGCTTCGCAACGCTGCATTGACAGCCGGTGTGACAGCCAGTGCGCCTGTGTGATGGAAGACCAGACGCTGGCTTTGGCATGCTGCGCCATCAAACTCAAGGCACCGCCGGTGTGGTCGCTGTCTTGGTGGCTAAGCACCAGCATGTCGACACGTTCATTCATGTGCTGCAACAAGGGCAACAACACGCGCTGCCCGGCGTCGTTGTCCACGCCAAAGCGCGGCCCTGTGTCAAACATCAAACTGTGTTGCGCGGTTCGCACCCAGACCGCATTGCCTTGGCCGATGTCGGCAAACATCAATTGCACCACTCCGGTCGCAGGACGCGGCGCTTGCCAAAACAACACGGGCAATGCCAGTGACACGCCCACCATGCGCAGCCACCACCTTGGTTGGTTGATGATCAACCCGACTCCGGCAGTGGCCAAGAGCGCCCACCCCCATGGGGCAGCGGCGGCGCGCCAGACAGCCCATGACAAGGATGACAAGGGCTCGAGCACTGCCATCATCGCCTGCAAAGCCGCACCACTGACTTGCCACAAAGGTGACCACAGCATGCCAGCAAATGCCAACGGGGTGACCAGCAGCGTGACCCAAGGAATGGCAAAAAGATTCACCACCAAACCGATCAGACTGACTTGCTGAAACAGCCACAAGGTCAACGGTGTCAATGCCAGCGTCAACCACCATTGCTCGCGCCAGAGTTGCTTCGCTTGGGCGATGAATGTGTGCCAAAGCAATGGCTTGTCCCCGCTGACTGCAGTTTCAGCGCGGGACCATGGCGGCATCAAAAACAACACTCCGACTGCCAGAAAACTCAACCAAAAACCGGGCTGGTACAGCGCCCAAGGGTCCCACACACTGACCGCAGCGGCAGCCAATGACCAGCGTTCCCACACCGGCCAACGGCAGGCACGCCATTGCAAGACACTGGCCACGGCCAACATGCACACCGTGCGTTGCGCCGGTACACCCCAACCGCTGAACACGGCATACATCCCTGCAAAACACAAACCACCCCACAAGCCTGCGTGTACAGCGGGGTAGCTCAAGCACCAAGAACGACCGAACCCGTCACTGTGTCGCCAAACCAGGCTGACCGCACGACTGGCTATCCAAGCCCACAAAGTGATGTGCAAGCCCGAGATACTCATCAAATGCGCGATGCCGGTGAGGCGAAACACCTCCCAGTCTTTGCTGTTGATGCTGCCTTGGTCACCGATCAGCAAAGCAGCGATTTGCCCGGCCCATCTCGCTTGGTTGAGCGCGAAATGAATGGCGTCGCGCGTCGACTGCCGCCATTGCTCTACCGGATAACGCCATGTGCTGTCCAGCCGTTCAGGGGCAAGTGACTCGCGCACATGGCCGGTGGCCCGAACCCCCTGCGACCATGACCACAACTCGGCATCAAACCCGCCCGGGTTGACCAAGCCATGCGGGCGCTTGAGACGCACAGGCAAACGCCAGCGCTCCCCTGCCCTGACCAAGGGCAAGGACTGGGGTTCATTGCCAAATCCGTGGGTATACCAACCCAAGCCCAGTGTGTCGGGCAATGTCACCGCTTGGCCATCGTTTTGGCGCCGGGCATGCTCGACCTTGAAGGCGAAACGCACACCGTCCACGCGAGATTGCGGCATCTCGGTGACCACACCCGTGACCCACAGGTCCACCCCTTCGATGGCGGGCGCCAAGCTTTGTTGATGGAAGGACACGGCTCGCCAGCCCGTGAGCGCAAAAGCCATGCTGGCCACACACACCACCTGCCAAGCGACTCGCGCAAGTTGTGCTGCCTGACCGCGACTGGTCAACCCGGCGCAAAGACCGAGAACACCGATCGCTGCGTAATGGCCGACTGGCCACAGCGCAGGCTGAAACAGTTGAAGAAAAGTTCCGG
Source organism: Comamonadaceae bacterium (assembly GCA_947458415.1). Classification (GTDB taxonomy): domain Bacteria; phylum Pseudomonadota; class Gammaproteobacteria; order Burkholderiales; family Burkholderiaceae_C; genus Limnohabitans. The sequence continues at coordinate 7,868 of CANGZG010000085.1, forward strand.
CAGACCAAGCGAGCAAGCCTGGTCCAGGGCCGCCAAGCGTGCGCAATCGAATCCTTTCATGACTGCCGGACACCTGCCGTGCAGATCACCCACTTTAAGTGGCTGGGTCAGGAAGTTGCGCTAGTACAAATTTGTTTTTTCAGCAGTGACAGGTACGAGCCCGGACGAATCGCTGCGTCGCGTGGCCGCCAATCTGCGGCCTCATAAAACGCCACCTCGCGGCCTTTGCCGTCGGCTTTGGCATAAAAACTTTCTGACAGCTTGATGAAAGAATCGGTTTTGCAATTGATGCGCCAACGCGCCATCGATGACTGGTATTCCTCGCCATTGGGCGCTTTGACACCTTTGGCAGAAAGAATCGTCATGGTCCATGCAATGCGGCTCACATGAACGGCGCGTACCGAGTCCTTGTCCCAGACATAAGTGATGTCATCGTCTTTCATCAACTCGGACCATTCGGCTTGCACGCTGCCAACAGTCATGCAACCGATGCACAACACAGCCAAGATACGTGGGAGGAATGACAACGAACTCATGCTTGAGGGATCGACACCAGCCAAACAAACTTGACCTGCGCCAAGTCAATGGTTGTCGGCAGCGGTGGGTGGTTTGACCGGGTTGATCATCAGCATTTTTTTGCCTGCGGTGACGACAGCCGGTGGGGAGCTGGCAGGGTCGTCATGGCCAGACACCGCTGTTTTGCTGTGTGGGGCATTGTCATGGCCACTGTCATGGGCTGCGCCCATGGGTTGCGCATGCGCTTTGCTGGGTTCTTCTTTGGCAGCAGCGTCTTGTTTGTCATGCTTATCGTGCTTGTCATGCTTGTCGTCGTCAGACGGATGCGCAGCCTCGGCTTTCGCACTGGCCTGTGGGCTGGGAGCTTCTTTTTTGCCATCGTCTTCTTTGGCTGCTTCGGTTTTTTCCGCCTCGACCTTTTCCGATTCTGCTTTGGCAGCTTCCACCTTGGCCGCTTCAGCCTTGGCCAATTCGGCTTTGACCAATTCTTCTTTCATTTTGTCTGCACGCGCGAGTTCTTCTAACGCGCGGTCAACCTTGGCCAATGCCGCAGCTCTGACCCGCTCGGCTCTGGCGAGTTGCGCCTTGGCCTGTTCTTCTTTGAGTTTTTCGGCACGCTCTTGGGCAGCCTTGGCGCGCTCAGCCTTGGCCAATTCGGCTTTGGCTTTGTCTTCTTTCATTTTTTCTGCCCTGGCCAGCGCGGCTTTGGCTTTTTCTTCTTTGAGTTTTTCGGCGCGCTCTTGCGCCGCCTTGGCGCGTTCGGCTTTGGCCAATTCGGCTTTGCTCAGGGCGGGCTTGGCAGGCTCAGCTTGGCCATGATCGCCCGCACCGTGGTCTTCATCTGAATGGTTTTTGCTCGGGGCGGGCGCGGCAGGCTTGAGCGGCTCAATCCGCTGAACCAACAATGAAGCTGCGGTGGGCTTGGCTGGCTGAGGCGCAACACTGGCAGGCGCTTGACGCACCCCAGCTGGCGGCTGGGCTTGGCTGCTGGCATGGCTGTGGCTCGCCGAATCAGGCGCTGGTTCAGGGGCAGCTTTTGGAACGGCAGCCACAGGAACAGGTGTTTCAACCGCAGGTGCGACGGCAGGCTCAGCTGTCTTGGGCAGTGGCGCGGCAGGCACAGGCGCGCTTTGGCTCACAGGCGCGGTTTGCACAGGCACGGCTTCAGCGCTGTTGTCAGCCGTGCGAACCACCCTGGCAGCCCCATTGCTGTCATTTTGATTTCTGGGCAAGACACGCAAGGGGTAGAACAAATAGCCCCGCTCGACCAAATCCGACTCCAGAGGACCAGCGATCAACCGACCTTGGTCATCGAGCTCATTGGCAAAAACAGGCTGGCCGACAAAGACCATCAGCC
>CANGZG010000086.1 GCA_947458415.1 Comamonadaceae bacterium
AGCCGACATCGAAGTCGAGCAAGCGCCGCCAGCGCTCACGCCTTTTGAATTGTTGTCTGGTGTGAGTTGCCCGGCTTATTTCCCGGGCGAACAGATGTCAGCTTCATCATCTGCATTTGACGAACACATTTGGAGCAAATTGCCTGAACAATGGCAAACGCAGGCCACTGAGCGCCTGGAAGTGTGTGGGCCATTTGAGTCCGTCAAGCCAGACCTGATCGTTTCTCAAGGCTGCATTGAGAATGAGTGCGGGACAAACGACGTCCGTTTTTTCTTGACATCAGACGCCAAGGCTGCGGTTGAGATTTACCTTGATGGTGAATGCCTTCACACCTCTGAGGCAGGATTTCGCTACAAGCAGCTGTTATGCGCGCCAAGGTGAAACCGCCCGTCTGACATTTGCGCGCTGGCATCAATATTGGTTGATGTCGTCTTCAGCCAAGGGTTTCAAGTCAGATTTCTTTTTGAAGATTTTTCTAAACACCCCAAAACTCACCACTGATACCAGTGCAAACACCATCACATCTCTGTTCAAGCTGTAGCCGTCGAGCAGGAACTGAACGCCGGAAACAGCCAGCATACCAAGGCTGAAACCGAGCAATAAAAATGACAAGGTCATCACCTCTGCGATGGCCAGCACACAACTGATGATCAAAGAAATTTGATAGGCCTCCATGGTTCAAAGCCTGTCAGCCAGTCGTCCCAATGTGCCGCTCAAACTGTTGAGCACGTCTGTCGGCACCAACACAATTTTCGAGTTCGATCCCTTGGACAGTTCTTGGACGGCTTGCGCTTGGATTTTTTTGATTTCAAAGGCCACTGCACTTTCACCGCCTGAGGTGATGGCTTTGGCCACCGCATTGACTGCATAGGCTTCGGCATCGGCGCGAATCTTCATCGCTTCGGCTTGTTTTTGAGCAGCATACAACTGGGCGTCTGCGTCAAGTTCAGTGGCTTGTTTTTTGCCTTCTGCTTCTCGCACAAGCGCACGGCGGTTGCGCTCGGCATTGAGTTGCAATTGCATGGCCTGTTTGGTCTCCATGTCCACATCCACCTCGAGGATTTCAACGCGAGTGAGCACAATGCCCCATTCGTCAGACACGGCTTTGAGGTCCTCTTCTATCTCATCAGACAGATGGCGGCGGTTGGACTGAACACCGTCAAGGTCCGTCTTGCCAATCACGCTGCGCACGGTACCGTTGACGATGGTCATGATGGCATCATCCACATTGGAGATACGGTACATGGTTTTAGAGGCATCAGCGATGCGGTAGAGCACAGCCAGTGAGATAGAGATGGTGACGTTATCCAAGGTGATCGCGTTGATTGGCTTGGGCGGCAATTGACGCTCTTGAATAGGCACCTTGTGTTGAACCGTTTCAAAAAATGGAATCAGCACATGCAAGCCCGCTTCCATTTTTCGGTTGTATTTGCCAAGCCGTTCAACCAGCCAGTTTTCAGACTGGGGAACAATTCGGATGGCTGCTTTCAAGGCCGTCACGATCAGTGCCGCCAGTACCAAATAAATGATGTTTGAAAAAGAGATCACAGACTCCATGCCGGTTCCTCAGGTATTGGGTGATTAACTATTTGATAAACATTATCAACCAGAATCCTGCCATGACAACCCTGTTGCAGCTCCAGCCAGGCCATCTGGTTTTTGTAGGTCAATAGGCAACAACGGGTTCATCACCCAGCGTGGTGTTGACTTACATCAATACCTTGAAACATCCCGCCATTTAGTATTTCCACATGGCCTCAACTTATTCTGTCTTAGACGACCCGACACACTGGGCTGCGTTCAGCGTGCCAGCACCTGACTCGCTCAATGAAGACAAAACGCAACGCGTTTGGCAATCGCAGGTGGTCGTGGAAGGCATGCATTGCGGCTCTTGCGCTTTGAACGTCGAACGCGCATTGCGCGCTGTGCCCGGGGTCAAGCAAGTCACTGTCAACGGGGCCACCCACCGCGCTGAGGTTGTGTGGCGTGAAGACACGGTCAAGCCTTCACAGTGGCTCAATGCACTGCATGACGCGGGTTACGAAGCTGTGCCAGCCAATGACCACGTGTCGCGGGCTGAGGGACAAAAGGAAGTGAGACGTCAACTCTGGCGGTGGGCTGTGGCCGGGTTTTGCATGATGCAAGTGATGATGTACGCCTTGCCGCCCTACGTTTCGCCCGATATTTCAACCGAAATGATGTTGCTGTTGCGATGGGCCGCTTGGGTATTGACCTTGCCCGTGATGTTTTTCTCTGCAGATGTGTTCACCACATCCGCATGGCGTGATTTAAAACGCGGCACCATCAGCATGGACTTGCCCGTGGCCATTGGCATCTGGGTCAGCTTTGGGGTCAGCAGTGCAGCCATGTTCAACCCGAACGGGTTCTGGGGCAACGAGGTGTATTTCGATTCCATCACCATGTTCGTGTTTTTCTTGCTGACCGGTCGATGGTTGGAAGCCAGAATGCGCGAGCGCACAGCAGGTTCACTGGAAGCATTGATCAACCGACTGCCGCCCGCTGTTCACCGTCAACGTTCCGATGGTGAATTCGACACCGTCGGTTTGGCCATGGTCAAACCCGGCGATGTATTGCAGGTGCGCCCTGGCGAGGTGTTTGCTGCCGACGGTCAACTGCTCAGTGGACACACCCTGGTCGAAGAGGCTTTGCTCAGTGGTGAATCTGAACCACTGGAGAGACGGGCAGGCGAGGCTGTGCTTGCGGGTTCTCACAACTTGCGCGAAACCGTCACCATGCAAGTCACGGCACTGGGCGAATCGACCCGCTATGCATCCATCGTGAAATTGATGCAAACCGCCTCACTGCACAAACCCAGATTGGCGGCGTTGGCTGACCGGATCGCCAAACCCTTTTTGCTGACGGTGTTGTGTGTGGCTGCATTGGCGGCCGCATGGGCGTGGGGCGATTCACCCAGTAAAGCCATCATGATCGCGGTGTCTGTGTTGATCGTCACTTGTCCTTGCGCTTTGTCATTGGCGACACCGTCAGCCATGCTGGCAGCCGCAGGAAATTTGGCCAGACAAGGCGTGCTGTTAAGAGATGTGCAATCGCTGGAAACACTGTCGCATGTGAACGCGGTGGTGTTTGACAAAACCGGCACGCTGACCAGTGACCGCATGGAGTTGCAAAACATGTTCACGCCTGAATACCCGCAAGGCGTCAGCACTTTGAACAGTTCAGGTTTGCATCAATGGGTCGGTTTGACTGCCGCCTTGGCAGAACACTCATGGCACCCGTTTTCCCGTGCGGTATTGCAAATGGCACATGCCGTTTCCGACAAGCCCCCTGTTCAACAGGTGCAAGAGCATGTGGGACAAGGTGTGTCAGCCACTTGGATGGATGGACGCGACCGGCGAGATGTGCGCATGGGTTCGTTGGTGTTTTGTCAGGCTGGTGCCGCTTGTGCTGAATTGTCCGAAGCGGCGCACACAGCGCAAGTCCATCTGTTTGATCAACACGGTTGGTTGGCTTCGTTTGCCTTTCGAGAAGTGCTTCGCCCCGACGCCATCCAAACCATGGATGCATTGCGTCAACAAGGCATTGACATTTACCTGATGTCAGGTGACAAAGCGGTGGCTGTCGACGCAGTTGCAAAGCGTTTGGCATTGGATCCCATGCATGTGTATGCAGCCTGTCAACCCGACGATAAATTGAGCTACTTGAAGGATTTGCAAGCCGCTGGCAAACGTGTTGCCATGGTCGGTGATGGCTTCAATGACATGCCGGTCATGGCGGGTGCCCATGTGTCATTTGCATTTGGCCAAGCGGTGCCGCTGGCTCAAGCCCGCTCAGATGTGGTGGTGCTGGGACATCAGTTGATGTCGGTGGCCCAAACCATTGCATTGGGTCAAAGAAGCATGCGGGTTGTGCGACATAACCTGACATGGGCTGCAACGTACAACGCGGTTTGCGTGCCGTTGGCGTTCATGGGCTACATGCCAGCCTGGGTGGCGGGTCTGGGCATGGCATTGAGTTCGGTGGTGGTGGTCATGTATTCGCTGCAATTGGCGGTGTCACCTCAAAAACCAGTTGTGAGTCATTGACCGTGGACATTTTGTATTTGCTCATTCCCTTGTCGGTGGTGTTGGTCTTGCTGATCTTGGTGGGTCTTTGGTGGGCCATCCACAGTGGCCAATTTGACCGCATCGAAGGTGAAGCCGAGCGGATTTTGCGCCAAGATTGACCTACATCAAAACCCCATGGCCTGATCGATCTGATACTCATCACAGATCTGTGAAAGGCTTGACATGAGTTTGGTTGACAACAATTACAGCGACACCGTGGTTCGCCAGTTTTCCATCATGACGGTGGTCTGGGGTGTCGTCGGCATGCTGGTGGGGTTGCTGATCGCTGCCCAGTTGGCTTGGCCCGAATTGAATTTCGGTATCCCTTGGTTGAGTTACGGGCGCTTGCGACCGTTACACACCAATGCCGTGATTTTTGCGTTTGGGGGCTGTGCCTTGTTTGCAACCAGTTATTACGTGGTGCAGCGCACAGGTCAAACACGGTTGTTTGCACCTCGCTTGGCGGCATTCACCTTTTGGGGATGGCAAGCCGTTATCTTGGCCGCTGCCATCAGCTTGCCTTTGGGCTACACGAGTGGCAAGGAATACGCCGAATTGGAATGGCCCATCGACATCCTGATCACTTTGGTTTGGGTGTCTTATGCCGTGGTGTTTTTCGGCACCATCGTCAAGCGCAAGGTCTCGCATATTTATGTGGCGAATTGGTTTTATGCAGCTTTCATATTGACTGTGGCCGTGCTGCACTTGGTCAACAGTGCAGCCATGCCAGCCGGTTGGATGAAATCGTATTCCGCCTATGCCGGTGTGCAAGATGCGATGGTTCAGTGGTGGTACGGGCACAATGCCGTGGGGTTCTTTTTGACCGCAGGTTTCTTGGGCATGATGTATTACTTCATCCCCAAGCAAGCCGGACGTCCCGTGTATTCCTACCGTTTATCCATCGTTCATTTTTGGGCGCTGATATTTACGTACATGTGGGCCGGTCCACACCATTTGCACTACACCGCGTTACCCGATTGGACCCAATCACTGGGCATGGTGTTTTCGTTGATCTTGCTCGCGCCGAGTTGGGGCGGCATGATCAACGGCATCATGACGTTGTCGGGGGCTTGGCACAAGCTTCGTGACGACCCGGTGTTGCGCTTCATGATCGTGTCTTTGTCGTTCTATGGCATGAGCACCTTTGAAGGGCCCATGATGTCCATCAAGACAGTGAATGCGCTCAGCCACTACACCGATTGGACCGTCGGGCATGTGCATTCCGGTGCGCTGGGTTGGGTGGGACTGGTTTCCATGGGGGCGATGTATTTCTTGATACCCCGTTTGTTTGGTCAGAAAAAGATGCACAGCATCGCTGCGATTGAATGGCATTTCTGGTTGGCAACGGTGGGCATCGTGCTCTACATTGCCGCGATGTGGATCGCTGGTGTCATGCAGGGATTGATGTGGCGTTCCATCAATTAAGATGGCACGCTGACCTATACCTTTGTCGAGAGCGTGAAAGCCACTTACCCGTACTACGTGGTGCGGGTATTGGGCGGGGTGTTGTATTTGGGCGGCATGCTGATCATGCTGTGGAACGTGTTGATGACAGCCTTCAAGGGTCAAGTCCAAGCCGTGCCGATTCCCACTGTGGTGGCGCACGCCTGAGGAGCACAGCATGTCTGATAAAAACTCTTTTAACCACGAAAAAATTGAAACGCACAGTTTTCTGATGGTGGTGCTGATCGTGTTGGTCATCGCCATTGGTGGATTGGTTGAAATCGTTCCACTGTTCTTTCAAAAATCCACCACGCAACCGCTGCAAGGCGTGGTTCCTTTGAATGCATTGCAGTTGGCTGGGCGCGATGTTTATGTGCGTGAAGGTTGCTACAACTGCCATTCGCAAATGATTCGTCCCTTCCGTTCAGAAACTTTGCGCTACGGTCATTACTCGGTGGCAGGTGAATTTGTGTATGACCACCCGTTTCAGTGGGGCAGCAAGCGAACCGGGCCAGACTTGCACCGTGTGGGTGGCAAGTACAGCGACGACTGGCATCAAACCCATTTGATCAATCCGCGTGACTTGGTGCCTGAGTCCAACATGCCCGCATACCCATGGCTGGAAAAAAACTTGGTGGACGCGGATGCGTTGCCCAACCACTTGAAGGCATTGCGGACTGTGGGCGTGCCCTATACGGACGAAGAGATTGCCAAAGCCTCAAATGAGGTTCGCGGTAAGACCGAGTTGACTGCGCTGATTGCTTACCTGCAGTCCTTAGGCCGTGCGCTCAAGTAAGGAGATACCGCATGGACATCATCAATTTTTTGCGTGTGCTTGCCACCGTATTGAGCTTCATTGTTTTCATGGGCATTGTTTGGTGGACTGTCGATAGACACAAAACCCGCCGGTTTGAAGAAGCCTCGCGCTTGCCGTTTTTGGATGAGTAAGGATTGTCATGAGTGATTTCACCAGTTCGCATTGGTCGCTTTTCATCACCGTTGTCAGCTTGTTGGGTATCGTCGCCTGCTTGGTATTGCTGTGGGTGACGGCGAGAAAAAAATCTGTGGGCAATGCAGACAACACCACAGGGCATGTCTGGGACGAAGATTTGCGCGAGATGAACAATCCATTGCCGTTGTGGTGGGTGGGTTTGTTTGTATTGAGTGTGATTTTTGGCTTGTGCTATTTGTGGTTGTTTCCTGGATTGGGCAACTACCAAGGCAGCCAGTCTTGGAGTTCGCAATCAGAATACACCACTGAAATGGCTGATGCTGAAAAAGCGCTTGCGCCGCTGTATGCCCATTTTGATGCGGTGCCGGTTGAACAACTGGCACGAGACGCCAAGGCCAAGGCGATTGGCGAGCGCTTGTTCATGAACAACTGTTCGCAATGCCACGGTTCGGATGCGCAAGGCAGCAAAGGCTTTCCCAACCTGACTGATGGTGATTGGTTGTATGGCGGAGATCCAGCCACCCTGAAAGCGACGATCTCCCTCGGTCGCCAAGGCGTGATGCCCGTGATGGCGCAGGCCGTGGGCGGTCCCAAAGAAATGTCAGCGGTAGCGCACTATGTGCTGAGTCTTTCTGACAGCCCGCATGATTCCTTGAAAGCAGCCGCTGGAAAAGCCAAGTTCACGGTATGTGCGTCATGCCACGGCATCAATGGGCAAGGCAACCCGGCGGTAGGTGCGCCCAATTTGACAGACAAAATTTGGTTGCATGGTTGGGGTGAACAAGCAATTACCCACATGGTGAACAACGGCAAAGTCAATGTCATGCCAGCGCAAAAAGACCGACTCAGCGCTTCTCAAATTCATGTGCTGACTGGCTATGTGTGGTCACTGTCGCATGCATCTTTGGCAGCTGATCAACCTTGAGTACACCAGACAGTTCACCAAAGGTCATACCCATACACCCTGCAGACAACTCGCAGTCGTCTGCATTTTTGTATGCGGCCATGCCCAAAATTTACCCGCGCACAGTGCATGGTTGGTTTGCGCGGTGGCGTTGGATGGGCGTGCTGATCACGCAGTTGGTGTTTTATGGATTGCCTTGGTTAGAGTGGGGTCAGCGCCAAGCCGTTTTATTTGACTTGGGCGCCAGGCGTTTTTATGTGTTTGGTTTGGTGCTTTATCCACAAGACTTTATTTATTTGACTGGCTTGCTGGTGGTCAGTGCATTGTCATTGTTTTTGTTCACCGCAGTCGCCGGTCGGCTGTGGTGTGGTTATGCCTGCCCCCAAACTGTTTACAGTGAATTGTTCATGTGGATAGAGCGAAAAGTTGAGGGCGATCGAAGCGCACGCATGCGCTTGGACGCTGGTGATTTGTCGCTAGAGAAGTTGGTCAAGAAAACCTACAAACACATCATTTGGTTAGGGCTGTCAATTTGGACCGGGTTCACGTTTGTCGGTTACTTCACGCCCATCCATGAACTGGGCATGGCGTTTTTTCAGACACACATGGGCTCTTGGGAAGTGTTTTGGGTGTTTTTCTATGGTTTTGCAACTTACGGTAACGCAGGCTTCATGCGCGAACAGGTTTGCAAATACATGTGCCCTTATGCGCGATTTCAAAGCGCCATGTTTGATCGCGATACCTTGATCGTCACCTATGACGACAAGCGAGGTGAGCCACGCGGCAGTCGCTCTCGCCATGTTGCATTGAGTGACACGGGATTGGGTGCTTGCGTAGACTGTGATTTGTGTGTGCATGTCTGCCCGACAGGGATCGATATTCGCCAAGGCCTGCAGTACGAGTGCATTGGGTGCGCTGCTTGTGTCGATGTCTGTGATGGCGTGATGGAAAAAATGGGATACGACAAAGGCTTGATTCGTTATGCCACCCAAAATGCCATGCAAAACGGTTGGACCACAGCTGTCATGTGGCGTCGGATATTGCGGCCTCGCGTGTTGATTTACACCAGTGTTTTATGGACGTTGATTTTGCTATTGGCTTTCAGTTTATTTTTGCGCATGCCCATGAAAGTGGATGTGATCCGTGACCGGGGTTTGCCTCGCATCACACAGCTTGGTGAAGTGGAAAATGTGTATCGCCTGCAAGTCATGAATGCCACCGAAGAAGCCCAAGGATTGCATATCCAAGTGCGCGGCTTGGACGGCATGGACATCCACACCAATGATGAAATGCGTGTCGATGCCGCACAATCTCGGTGGATTCCTGTCAGAGTGGCTGTGCCTTTTGACATGCAATCACCGGGCTCACATCCGATTTGGTTTGATATTTCCAATGACGATGGCAGTTTGCATGTCACTGAACAAGCCGTTTTTTTGGTGCCGCGCTAAAGCTTTGATGAAAGGTAACCGTATGCCAGTTGATACCCATTCAACCAATCAGCCTTGGTGGCGTTTTGGTCATGTCTGGTTGGTGTTGTCAGGACCGTTAGGGGTGGTGTTTGCCAGTGTGGTGTCAGCCGTGTTTGCATTCCAAGGCAATGACACGGATTTTCAAAAAGATGCTGCCTTGGTCCAAGCCAAATTGGCGGTAGCACCTGCAGACCAAAAGCAAGCGCTGACACCAGCAATTCAAGGCAGAAATCATGCTGCAACCGCTTCGCCGTGATGACCCAACGCAGCAGCCTGCTTAGCAGGTTGGGGCATTCACCAAGTCTCTGAGCGTTTCAGGTTGGAGGATACGCAGGTTTTTTTGCTTGACTTCAAGCACACCGTCTTCCACCAATTTAGAGAACGTGCGGCTGACAGTCTCAATCTTCAATCCAAGGTAGCTGCCAATTTCCTCTCGGGTCATGCGCAACACCAACTCTGAGCGGGAAAAACCGCGTGCATGCAGACGGGTGGTCAGGTTCAAGAGAAATGCGGCGAGGCGTTCTTCGGCGCGCATGCTGCCCAACATCATCATGACGCCGTGTTCCCGAACAATTTCACGGCTCATGATTTTGTGCACGTGGTGTTGAAGCGCATTCACCTCACGTGACAGTTCTTCGATTTTTTCAAACGGCATGACGCAAACTTCTGCGTTTTCCAAAGCCACGGCATCGCAGGTGTGGTGGTC
>CANGZG010000087.1 GCA_947458415.1 Comamonadaceae bacterium
AGTGGTTCAGGCAAATCCACCTTGGCCCGCGATGTGTTGTTGGCGAATGTCAGCGCTGTCGTGGCGCAACGTTCGACCCAAGCCGGACGCAAAGCGAATGACGCCGGCAAACACCCTGCTTGGCAGGGTTGCAAGAACCTGCAAGGTTACGAAGACATTGATCGCGTGTTGGAGGTCGACCAAACCCCGATTGGCAAAACCCCACGCAGTTGTCCGGCCACTTACATTGGGTTTTGGGACACGATTCGGAAGTTGTTCGCCGAGACCTTGGAGGCGAGAGCCCGCGGCTATGGGCCAGGGCGGTTCAGCTTCAACACCGGTGAAGGGCGTTGTCCCGGTTGTGAAGGCCAAGGCATGCGCACCATCGAAATGAGTTTCTTGCCGGATGTGAAAGTCTTGTGTGAGGTCTGCAAAGGCGCTCGCTTCAACCCTGAAACCTTGGCGGTTCGCTGGCGCGGAAAAAGCATTGGCGAAGTCTTGCAAATGGAAGTCGACGAGGCGGTGGAATTTTTCGCGGCCATGACCCAAATCAGCCACCCATTGCAATTGCTCAAAGACGTGGGCTTGGGTTATTTGACGCTGGGACAGCCTTCACCCACACTGAGTGGCGGCGAAGCACAACGCATCAAACTGGTGACCGAACTCTCCAAAGTGCGCGACGATGTCACTCGCCGTGGCCAACAAGCACCGCACACCTTGTATGTGTTGGACGAACCCACCGTGGGTTTGCACATGGCCGATGTGGACAAATTGATTCGCGTGTTGCACCGATTGGTGGACGGCGGCCACAGTGTGGTGGTGATCGAGCACGACTTGGATGTGATTGCCGAAGCCGATTGGGTGATTGATTTGGGACCCGAAGGCGGTGATGGCGGCGGCAGGGTGGTGGCGGCAGACACGCCCGAAGCGCTGGTGGCTTTGGGAACCCACACCGGGCGGGCATTGCAGCCCGTGTTGGCGCGACAGTGAGTTGACATCTGTCAGCCTTGGCGGCTGACTACAATGCCTGCTTGCCTTTATGAATATACATACGCAACGCCGAATCGACGCCTGGGTCGGACCTCTGTTATGTGGCCTGGTGTCTCTGTGGGATCGCTTCTTCGGACGTGCGGCTGACCCATCGCAGCCGGTACACAAAGTCTTGGTGATCATGTTGTCAGAAATGGGCAGCATGGTGTTGGCAGGCCCGATGTTTACTCACATTCAACAACGCCATCCGGGGGCGCAGATTCACATTCTTCAACTCAAGCGCAACCAATCGGTGGCACGGTTGTTGGGCTTGGCACCCGAGTCACAGTTGCATGGCATAGATGACAGCGGACTGTTCAGCTTGTTGCGCGATTTGGTGCGCGTGCTGTGGCGACTGCGCCGTTTGCAATTCGATGCCGTGATTGACTGCGAATTGTTTTCTCGCATCAGCGCTTTACTGGCTTATGGTTGTGGCGCACGCTGGCGGGCAGGTTTCACACCGCATACCCAAGAAGGTTTGTACCGGGGCTCTTTCTTCAACGCGGCGGTCACCTACAACCCTTACCGTCACATCAGTTTGCAGTTCATGGCCTTGGTTGAAGCGTTGCAATCGAACAGCATGCCTCGCAGCAAAAGCATGGCGATGCTGGCCAAGCCTTTGGATTCAGGTCTGCGTGTGCATTTCAGCCAAGACGACATGCCGAATTTCACAAGGCGATTGCGTCAAGACCATCCCAGTTTCATGTCGGCGTCCCAACGCGTTCTGTTTTACGCAGGTGGTGGCTTGTTACCCATCCGTGCGTGGCCTGCTTCGCATTACGCGGCCTTGGCCAAAGCCTTGTGTGCCCAAGGTCATGCGGTCGGCATCATTGGCCTGCCAGAAGACCAAGCACTGGCGCAAGCCATTCAAGCCGAATGCGCGCATCCTTTGTGTTTGAATTTTGTCGGTTACACCGAAAATTTAGAGGCCTTGACCCGCTTGTTTTTTCACAGCGATTTGTTGGTCACCAATGACGGTGGCCCTGGCCATTTCGCCAGCCTCACGCCGATCCGCACGTTGATGTTCTTCGGCCCGGAAACCAGCGCCTTGTATGGGCCGCTCACGCCACGCGCGGTGGCGTTGGAAAGCCATGTGGCATGCTCGCCATGCCTGACTGCATACAACCACCGCGCCACACCGTGTGACGGCGACAACCAATGCTTGAAGCAAATTTCCCCCAATGAGGTGTTGTCCTTGGCATTGACCCAATTGCAATTGTGCGAACCCCGTTTGCCTGCGTATGTCTGATTCCACGCCCAACGCTTTACCGGTCCGTTTGCCGCGCTGGCTGGCTTGGTGTGAGCCGTGGTTGTGGCGTTTGTTCAGATGGCGTTATGTCCGATTTGCCACCGTCGGCGCATCCGGCACGGTGGTCAACATCGCGGTGCTGTATGTGATGCAAGAAATCGCCTTGCCATGGGTCATCAGCGACCCGGAGGTTCGTTTGTCCTTGGCCTTGGCCTGCGCGATAGCGGTGGCCACGGTGAATAACTTTGCATGGAACAGTGTCTGGACTTGGGCTGATCGTTTGCAAACTGGCGAGTTATCGCGCTTGAGCCCTGACCTGGCCACCGGCAAGCGTTTGGTGAAATACAGCGTGTCATGTTGGTTGGGCATGCTGATTCAATACAGCTTGACCCTGTTCTTGGCCAACCACATGTATTACTTGCTGGCCAATGTGTTGTCGATTGTGGTGGCCAGCGTCAGCAATTACATGGCCAACGACAAATGGACGTTCAAGCGAACATCGACTGACGACCGGGCATGAGCACGGCACACCCAGAACGTCGATTGCCATCCACACGGGTGCTGTGGTTCACGGTACTGGCAGTGGCTGTGTTGTATGTCTGGGGCATTGACAACCTCTACATGCCCAGCAATGGCGACGAGATGGTGTATGCCCACATCGCTCGCTTGACCGCCGCCAGTGGCCAATGGTTGCCCTTGGTCTCCGACTTGAATGACATGCGCAACACCAAACCACCTTTGTTGTTTTGGCAAAGCATGGTGGTCAGTGGTTGGGGCCACCATTGGCACTTGTGGTTGTTGCGGTTGCCCAGCTTGGTGTACTTGGTTTGCGTGTGCTTGGGCATGTCCATGTTGCTTCACCGTTGGTCAGGTGAATGGCGAACCGCTGCGTGGGCGGTGTTGTGTTTGCTGCTCAGTTGGGGCACGTTCCGCTATGGACGACCTTACCTGACCACCGCGCCTGAAATGTTTTGGTACAGCTTGGCCCCAGCATGGGTGTTGTGGCGGGCGGCACATTCCTCAACGCGCGGTATCCATGCATCGGCATCCGAATGGTTGGCGTGGACGGTGTTGGGTTTGTTGACCGGTTTGGGGCTCGCCTACAAATCGTTTGCCCTGATCGCGCCATTGGCAGCGGCCACCTGGGCCCTGCGTTTGGTGCTTCAACCCCACTGGTCTTGGCGGGATGCGGTGACATGCACCGCACAAACCGCTTGGTGGGCGGTGTGGTCAGTGGGTGTGTTTGCCCTGTGGTTATGGTTGGATCCGCAGCCGCAAGAGGTGTGGCGCGAATTTGTGCAACATGAAAACGCCGGCAAGTTGGGTGCAGGACAGCCGTATTTGTCGGTGTTGTTCAGCGTCAAAGGGTCTGGGGATTATTTGGCTGCGCCATTCCTCAACACGGGCTTGTTGTTCCCATGGGTCGGCGCGTTGATGCTGGTGGGTTGGCGACATGCGCGTGCGCATGGCCTGGTTTGGCGCGGTGGTTTCCCAATGGCGCTGTGGACATGGATCGCTGTTTGGTGCTTGGTGTTTTTGATTCCCAGCCAACGCTCCAGCCGTTACCTGTTGCCTTTGATGCCCGCCGTTGCCATGCTGTTGGCCATGCATGCAGAGACATTCCCGGCTTGGGTGACCCGCAGCACGGCATGGCTGAGTGCATTGGCGTTGGCGGTGTTGTCTTGGTTGGCATGGCATGGGCACAGCATCGGTGTGCTGCCCACTGCATGGGCGCTCGGCGTGGCAGGGTCGGGTGTGGTGGTGGTTGTGGGCTGTGTTGCCCTGTCGCGGTCTGTCGTGAATCCGGTTCACGGTTTATGGGCTGCGGCTTTGTTTTTCTTCGGTTTCAATGCCTTGATGCAAGGCATGTCCATGGCGCGTGTGGGCTTTGAAGGCAACCGCAGCGAGCGACCTGTGGCCGACACCGTGTGGGTGGTTGAAGGTTTCAATGGCGAATTCGAACGCTTGCAATTTTTATTGCCGGGGCGCAACCGCTTTGTGCCCGCGCAAGCCAAAATCAACGCTTTGAGTGATGGAACAGACCGCACATCGGGCACATGGTTCATCCTGCCGCGCATGTTGAACGACCCGCCTTTGGCTTGTGAAACCCAACAAACCTGTGAACGCGTGGCTGTGCGCTGGGACATCGAGCAACGTTTGAAACCCGACCAAGTGCATGCGGACAATTGGACGCGCCCCAGCGAATGGTTGTGGCGTCAGGAATGGTTGATGCGGGTGCGCTGAAACCACCGGTTGTTGATCCATTGGTAATGCGCATACAGCCACAAGCCCGGGTCTAGCCAAGCGTCCCATGCATTGCCTGAGGGCGCATGCGTGGCCACAAACAAACCGGTGGCAACCAACCAACAGGTCGCGGCTTTGGCATGCCACTCTGGCAATCCGGTCAAGTAAGCCGCCACCATCCACAGCCCCGCCAAGCCCCAGGCGCACCATGGCAAGCGAGGGTCAAACCCCCAGCTGTACACATCCCATGGCAAATGCCCCACGGCATCGATCAGCAAAACCCAGCCTGTGACGGTCAGTGACAGCCATGCCCAAGTACCGATGCGCGTGTTTGACGATGTACGGAATAGCCTCGCCGATGGGCCCTGAACATCGCTCCATGCCGCCGCCAAGCAAGCACACAGGGTCAGCAGGCTCGGGGTCTGGAACACCAAGCCCAGCGAGGGCAGGACCCATGACCAAACCCACAACACCAGCAACGCGGCCGTGCTGCAAATCAACCAACGCCAGCGGCGGTCATAGGAAGGCAAACATGCCACGCCCAGCCAACTCAAAACCGCCAGCCAAATCAGGGCATGAAAAAGTTGTTGAACGGCCAATGTTGGCAGCAACGCGGTGGGGTTCAGCCAGAGCCATGTGTTCATGGCGTGGCCTTGTCAGAAGGAACCGCACGCCAGCGTTGCCAGCCAATGCCTTGGCGCAAATGTGTGTAGCTGATCCATAAACGGTCTTCGCTCCAACGCATCGACGGGTACGAGTATTCGCTGCCAGTGTCGCCTTCGGCAATGGTCAGTGCAGGTGACCAATTCAAACCATCCGGGCTGTGGTGCATCACCAATTGATTGCGTGAACGTTCCATGGGGTTGCGTGCCAACACAAATTCACCTGAGGGCAAACGCACACTGGCAACGGCAGAGTCGCGCTGACTCAATCCCAGTTCGGGCTGAAGTTGCCAATCCTGGCCCGCAGTCGATGTGCCGACCAGGTTCAATTTGTCGCGTGGTGCCAAGGTGCGCAAATAGGCCAACCAATGCTGGCCATCAACGGCCACTGGTGCGGGTTGCAGCGCATGGTTCATGTCGGTGACTCGGCGCAAACCTTGAAATTCGCCATCAGGGCTGAACCAGGCAAACACAGGGTAATGACCCCCCAATTCGAAATGCAAGGGCAGCACCATGCCGCCATCGGCCAATGGCAAAGGTGAATGACGAACCAGGTGACTCAGGTTCCATAGCCAACCCAACGGCAGTTGACCCATGACTTCAAACGTGGGTGAGGGCGTGCTGGCCGTGGGCAGGCTGTCATGCCGCAAATGCAAGACCCGCGAAGCAGCCCAACCTCCCAAGCCGGTGCCCACCACAAACAAGTGCAACCGTTGTCGCTGGTCCACCCAAGCCACAGGGTTACCCATGTGCAACAGGCCTTTGCCCAGCCCCGCAGTGGCAGTGTGTCGGTCGACCACCCACACCGGGTCTGTCCAAGCTTGCCGTTGGCGCGACCATAAGGACATGGCGATGCGGACATCGGGCCGGGCTTCTTTGCTGCCAGCGAACCAAAAAACGGCGAGCGAGAATGCCGGGTTGTCCGGCAACGCGACCAAGTTGCTTGCGTGTGCCGCCGGCACTTGGTCAGGCGGCGTGATCACACCTTGGGCTTCGATCACCCAGGTGTGTGCCGCTGCCGTCATGGTGGGCGCAGGCACTGCCGCAGGCCTGCCGATGTGGTTGACTGTTGGGGGTTTGAGCCACAACATCACGCCCACCAGCAACCACACCAACAACCACAACACAGGCCGCAGATTGGGTGGCAACCAGTCTTTGCGCATCACCAGGCTCAGCCAGCAGAACCCAAGGACAAGCCGGCGTGCTCGCGCAAAGGATGAAAGTGGATCTGCGGGAAACGCTCTTGCGCCAAGCGCACGTCATAAGGTGAGGTACACAAATAGGCCAAGGTGTTGGCCGCGTCGAGTGCCATGCGCTGCGGGTAGGCGTTGCAGAATTCACGCAATTGCGCCGGGGTGTCCGCGGTGATCCAGCGCGCCCCGGTGTATTGACAAGACTCCAGGCGAACATCGCAGTCGTATTCGGCTTTGAGCCGGTGTTGCACCACTTCAAATTGCAATTGGCCAATTGCACCCAACAACATCGGGCCGCCAACTTCGGGTTTAAACACTTGGATCGCGCCTTCTTCCCCGAGTTGTTCTAAACCGGTTTGCAATTGTTTGGTTCGCAGCGGGTTTTTCAGCAGCACCGTCATGAACAACTCTGGCGCAAAAAAAGGCAGGCCAGTGAATTGCAGGTTGCTGCCATCGGTGATGGTGTCGCCCAGTTGCACGCCACCGTGGGTGGTGAAACCAATGATGTCGCCTGCAAACGCTTCTTCAACCGCTTCGCGCCGTTGGCTGAGAAACGTCACCACCGACGTCGGGCGCAATTCCTTGGCGCTGCGCTGCACTTTGAGTTTCATGCCGGGCGTGTATTTGCCCGAGGCCACTCGAACAAACGCAATTCGGTCGCGGTGGTTGGCATCCATGTTGGCTTGCACTTTGAACACCACGCCAGAAAAACCGCTGTCTTCGGGTTGCACGGTTTTTTCCACCATTTGCTTGTTGACCAGCAACGTGCTTTGGCGAGATTGGGGAAAGGGTGCCAAGTCCACCAACGCATCAAGCACTTCCATCACGCCAAAATTGTTGACCCCGGAACCAAAAAAAACCGGCGTTTGTTGGCCACTCAAAAAAGCTGCTCGGTCAAATGACGGCGAGGCGCCGGTGGCCAACGCCATGCTGTCCATCGCAGCGGCCCATTCCAACCCAAAGCGCTTGGACAAATCGGCTTGTTCGGTGAGTGAGATCGTTTCAAAGTCTTGCGGCAAGCGTTCGCTGCCAGACTCAAACACGGTCATGGCTTGGGTGCGCAAATTGATGATGCCGCCAAAGGATTTGCCTTGACCCACGGGCCAGGTCATGGGGACACAGGGCATGCCGAGTTCGCGCTCCACCTCGTCAAGTATGTCCAGTGGGTCGCGCACCTCGCGGTCCATTTTGTTCACAAACGTGATGATCGGCGTGTCGCGTTGACGGCAGACTTCAATCAGGCGGCGGGTTTGTGCCTCGACACCGTTGGCCGCGTCAATCACCATCAAGGCCGAGTCCACCGCGGTCAGCACACGGTAGGTGTCTTCTGAAAAATCTTTGTGGCCCGGGGTGTCCAACAAATTGATCACGTGCTGGCGGTACAGCATTTGCATCACCGATGAAGCCACTGAAATGCCACGCTGTTTTTCAATCTCCATCCAGTCGCTGGTGGCATGGCGCGAGGCTTTGCGCGCCTTGACCGAACCGGCGATTTGGATCGCGCCCGAAAACAGCAGCAGCTTTTCGGTCAACGTGGTTTTGCCCGCGTCTGGGTGAGAAATGATGGCAAACGTGCGTCGTCTTCGCACTTCTTCTAAGGCAGAGGTCATGGTTCAGATCAGGGGTAAGCGGGCATCATATCCCGATGGGCGTTTGTCGCTGTCATTGGGTTGGCGGGGTAACCCGCGCTGTCTGCCGAATCAGGGGTATTTGTCGGTGCCGCATCAAACGCCTCTTTATTTTGAAATAGAATGCTTGCACCGAGGAGCGCTGCAGCATCTGTGACAGATGTGAGGCTCGGAAAATCTTCCAACTGCGCTCACCCACTGACAACGTGAGGTGAGCACCTCGGTAACCCCTGTGTTCTCTTCGTGTGTCAGTGGCCCTGAACCTTTTTGGAGCCTCCACATGAACGCATCTCTCAAGCCCACCCAAACCACCGATTTCCATGTCGCCGACATG
Source organism: Comamonadaceae bacterium (assembly GCA_947458415.1). Classification (GTDB taxonomy): domain Bacteria; phylum Pseudomonadota; class Gammaproteobacteria; order Burkholderiales; family Burkholderiaceae_C; genus Limnohabitans. The sequence continues at coordinate 8,319 of CANGZG010000087.1, forward strand.
AGCTTGGCCGATTGGGGTCGCAAAGAAATCAAAATCGCCGAAACCGAAATGCCCGGCTTGATGGCGATCCGCCAAGAATTCGCCAAAGCCCAGCCCTTGAAAGGCGCGCGCATCACGGGTTCATTGCACATGACCATTCAAACCGCGGTGTTGGTCGAAACACTGCAAGCCTTGGGCGCTCAAGTGCGTTGGGCCTCTTGCAACATTTTTTCCACCCAAGACCATGCCGCCGCTGCCTTGGTCGCCAATGGCACCCCGGTGTTTGCTTACAAAGGCGAAACCTTGGCCGACTACTGGGACTACACCCACCGCATTTTTGAATTCGGTGCCAAGGGCGCAGAGGGTGAAGGCCCGAACATGATTTTGGATGACGGTGGCGATGCCACGTTGCTCATGCATTTGGGCAAACGCGCGGAAAAAGACGCCACCTTGCTGAACAACCCTGGCAGTGAAGAAGAAGTGTGTTTGTTCAACGCCATCAAAGCCAAATTGGCGGTGGACCCCACTTGGTACAGCCGCAAGTCAGCGCAAATCATTGGCGTGACCGAAGAAACCACCACCGGTGTGTTGCGCTTGAACGAAATGGCTGCCAAAGGCAGTTTGATGTTCCGCGCCATCAATGTGAACGATTCGGTCACCAAGAGCAAATTCGATAACTTGTACGGTTGCCGCGAGTCTTTGGTGGACTCGATCAAGCGCGCCACCGATGTCATGATCGCCGGCAAAGTGGCGCTGGTGGCTGGGTACGGCGATGTGGGCAAAGGCTCTGCCCAAGCCTTGCGCGCCTTGAGCGCACAAGTGTGGGTGACAGAAATTGACCCGATCAACGCGTTGCAAGCCGCGATGGAAGGTTACAAAGTCGTCACCATGGAATACGCTGCCGACAAAGCCGACATTTTTGTGTCCGCCACTGGCAACAAAAATGTGATCCGTTACGAGCACATGGCCGCCATGAAAGACGAAGCCATCGTTTGCAACATCGGTCACTTCGACAACGAAATCGATGTGGTGTCGCTGTAGAAATTGCAGGGTGACGAAATCAAGCCGCAAGGCGACCACGTGATTGTCCCGGACTGCAAAAAAATCACTTTGCTGGCCAAAGGCCGTTTGGTGAACCTGGGCTGCGCCACCGGCCACCCCAGCTTTGTCATGTCATCGAGTTTTGCCAACCAGACGATTGCGCAAATCGAATTGTTCACCCGCCAAGACCATTACG
>CANGZG010000088.1 GCA_947458415.1 Comamonadaceae bacterium
CAAAAGCGCCGTCGCATCTGATTTTTCACCAAGCCCACCGCCGCGGGTAATGCACCCACGGCTCCCCGCACTTGCTGCGGGCAGTTGACAAAAAGGAAGATCAAGTGGCACGTTACCTCGGCCCCAAGGCCAAACTCTCCCGCCGTGAAGGCACTGACTTGTTTCTCAAGAGCGCGCGTCGCTCGATTGCAGACAAGTCCAAGTTCGACAGCAAGCCCGGACAACATGGCCGAACATCCGGTCAGCGCATGTCTGATTTTGGTTTGCAGTTGCGTGAAAAGCAAAAAGTCAAACGCATGTACGGCGTGTTGGAGCGCCAGTTCCGCCGTTACTTCGCCATGGCTGACCAGCAAAAAGGCAACACCGGCTCCAATTTGTTGTCCTTGCTGGAGTCACGTTTAGACAACGTGGTTTATCGCATGGGCTTTGGTTCCACCCGCGCTGAAGCGCGCCAGTTGGTGTCGCACAAAGCGATCACCGTCAATGGCCACTCGGTCAACATCCCTTCGTACCTGGTCAAAGCCGGTGACGTGGTGAGCGTGCGTGAGAAATCCAAAAAACAAGGGCGCGTGATCGAAGCCTTGCAATTGGCCACCCAAGTGGGCATGCCGGCGTGGGTCGATGTGAACATCGACAAAGCCGAAGGTGTTTTCAAGAAGGCACCTGATCGTGACGAATTTGCGGCTGACATCAACGAATCATTGATCGTTGAGTTGTATTCGCGTTAACCGAGGCATCGCTGCCTCCTGAATCCGCCGCTTCGCATACTTTTATGCGGAGGTCATCATCTAGCCTTACCGGTGTAACGAACCGGGGGCATTGAGAGGGAAAAAACGAATGCAAACAAATCTTCTGAAGCCCAAAGCCATACAGGTTGAACAACTCGGCCACAACAAATCCAAAGTCACACTCGAGCCGTTTGAGCGTGGCTATGGCCACACGCTCGGCAACGCCTTGCGTCGCGTGCTGTTGTCTTCCATGGTCGGCTATGCGGTCACCGATGTCACCATCGCCGGTGTGCTGCATGAATACTCTTCGATTGACGGCGTCCAAGAAGACGTGGTCAACATCCTGCTCAACCTCAAGGGCGTGGTGTTCAAGTTGCACAACCGCGATGAAGTCACGCTCAGCCTGCGCAAAGACGGCGAAGGCCAAGTCACTGCCGCAGACATTCAAACGCCGCACGATGTTGAAATCATCAACCCCGAGCACGTCATTGCCAATTTGTCGCACGGCGGCAAAATCGATATCCAACTCAAGGTAGAAAAAGGTCGCGGCTATGTGCCCGGCTCCATGCGCCGCCACGCAGACGAAGTGACCAAATCGATTGGCCGCATTGTGTTGGACGCGTCGTTCTCACCTGTCAAGCGTGTCAGCTACAGCGTTGAAAACGCCCGTGTCGAACAGCGTACCGACCTCGACCGCTTGGTGGTAGAAATCGAAACCAATGGTGCGATCACAGCAGAAGATGCGGTGCGTTCATCCGCCAAAATTTTGGTTGAACAACTCGCGGTGTTCGCGCAGTTGGAAGGCAATGAGTTGCCTGATTTTGATTCAACCCCGACACGCAGCGGCGCACCGGTCGACCCGATTTTGTTGCGCCCTGTCGACGAACTCGAACTCACTGTTCGTTCTGCCAACTGCTTGAAGGCCGAAAACATTTTCTACATCGGTGACTTGATTCAACGCACTGAAAACGAATTGCTCAAGACGCCAAACCTGGGCCGCAAATCTTTGAACGAAATCAAAGAAGTGTTGGCTTCACGCGGTCTGACTTTGGGTATGAAACTCGAAGGCTGGCCACCCAGCGGCTTGGAAGCCAAGCGTATTTAAAACAACCCAGAGCGGTGCGCACACCGCCTTCCCCTGGCCGTACCTGACACGGCGGCCGGCAAAACAAGCTCAAAAAGGACATCACCATGCGTCACGGACACGGACTTCGCAAACTCAACCGAACCAGCTCTCACCGACTGGCCATGTTGCAAAACATGATGAACTCGCTGATCGAACACGAAGTCATCAAAACCACCTTGCCCAAAGCCAAAGAACTGCGTCGCGTCATCGAACCGATGCTCACCTTGGGCAAAGAGCCCACGCTCTCCAACAAGCGCTTGGCGTTCAACCGCTTGCGCAACCGCGACAACGTGGTCAAGCTGTTTGCAGAACTGGGCCCCCGCTACAAAACCCGTCCCGGTGGTTACACACGGATTTTGAAAATGGGTTACCGCGTCGGCGACAACGCACCGATGGCACTGGTCGAGTTGGTTGACCGCCCAGAGGTGCAAGACACACCCGCTGCAAGCGAATAACAGTTACAATGAAGCACACGACGCGCGATGGAGCAGCCTGGTAGCTCGTTGGGCTCATAACCCAAAGGTCGCAAGTTCAAATCTTGCTCGCGCAACCAAACACACAACGCCCACTTTCCAGTGGGCGTTTTGCATGGCACGCCTCCATGTCCAGCAGTCATGACGCCCACCATCGCTGAAGTTGAATCACACGCCGAACGCATCGAAGTACACACCGACAGTGGCTCACAGGTTTGGCACGCATGGAACCGCCATGCAGGCAAGCCGCTGGTGTTGTTGCATGGTGGCAGTGGCAGTTGGAACCATTGGGCGCGCAATGCCTTGCCTTTGAGCCAGACACGCGCGGTATGGGCCGTCGACCTGCCCGGCATGGGCGACTCCACACTGCCGCCAGGCGCGTTGGATGCAGACGATTTGCACGGGCCCTTAGAGCAAGGTTTGCAACAATTGTTTGCGCAAACGGCCATCGACCTCGTCGGCTTTTCATTCGGTGGATTGGTGTTGGGCTATCTGGCAGCGACCCATGCAGCACGAGTCAAACGCATGGTGTTGGTGGGCATACCTGGACTGGGCCTGTCCAACCAAATCACCAGCATGCGTGGCTTTCGCGAAGGCATGACACCAGCAGAGCGTGATGCGGTGCATCGCAACAATTTGCACGCGATCATGCTGGCCGATGAAGCACTGATCACGCCAGCGATGCTGGCCATGCAAGAACACAATGTGCAGCGCGACCGCATGCGGCGCAGGCGCATCGCACGCAGCGATGCCATGTTGCAGTTGATGCCCGAGTGGCGCAGCGAAGTGCACGGCATTTGGGGCGAGCATGACGCGCTTTACCAAGGCAGCCTCGACCGCATACAAGGCTTGTTATCGGCCTGTGACTTGCGCGGCTTTCATGTGGTGCCGGATGCTGGCCACTGGGTGCAGTACGAGCAGGCAGAACGATTCAACCAAGTACTGTTGCATTGTTTGCAAGATTGACGAGAAGCATAGCTGCTACAAGGCATCAGGCATGACCGCGGTCACTTCAATTTCTACCAAGGCGCGCGGCTCTATCAATCCATTGACCACCACACAGGTCATCGCGGGAAAGTGTTTGCCGATGGTGTCGCGGTAAACCCCGCCCAGTGCTTTCAGGTTACTCACATACAACTGTCTGTCGGTGATGTACCAGGTCATGCGAACCATGTGTTGCGGCGAGGCACCCGCGCAAGCAAGCACGGCCATGACATTGCGCAAAGCCTGGGCTGTTTGTTCAATGAAGTCATCGGATTCAAATTGCTGTTGTGCATTCCAACCAATTTGCCCGCCAACAAAGATTTGCTGGCCTTTGGCCATGATGCCATTGGCATAGCCCTTGGGAGGCAGCCAGTCAGGCGGACATAAAACTGTGTGCATGAGAGAACCTTGAGAGGAAAAAGAAGGGCGTAATTTGAAGCGTTGGAGTTTTCCGGTTGGAGTGCGAGGCAAAGAATCGACAAACACCATGTCACGAGGGTACTTGTACGGCGCTAACTGTTGCTTCACATGGTCTTGCAAAGACTTGACCATGTCTGCACTGGCGGCATGACCAGACGAAAGCACACAAAATGCCTGAACCACCATGCCGCGCGACTGATCGGGTTTGCCAATGACGGCGCACTCGGCAATGGCTGGGTGCGACAACAATGCGCCTTCGACTTCAGGGCCGCTGATGTTGTAGCCTGCAGACACAATCATGTCATCCGACCGGGCATGGTAAAAAAAGTAACCATCCTCGTCTTGAGAGACCGTGTCACCCGGAAAATTCCAGCCCCACTGAACATAGTTAGCTTGGCGTTTGTCGCTCAAATAGCGACAACCCGTGGGGCCGCGCACCGCCAATTGACCGGCCTGTCCGCGAGGCAGTTCATTGCCATGCGCGTCCATCACACAGGCTTCGTAACCGGGCACCACTTTGCCCAAGCTGCCCGATTTGAAAGCCCATGCTGGCGATGAAATGAAAATGTGGAACATCTCAGTCGCACCAATGCCATCGAGCAGTTCAATGCCTGTGTGAGTTCGCCACAAGTCCCGTGTGGCGTCGGGCAAGGCTTCACCAGCACTGACACACAGACGTAACTTGGGCAACGGTGTGTGTTGAACGAATGGCGCCATTTGCAGATAAAACGTAGGCGCCGAATAGCAAACAGTGCATCCTGATTCAGCCATCAAACCAACCATGCGCTCGGCATTCAAAGGGCTTTGAGGAAAAAACACCGAGGCACCAGCCACCATGGGGAACAACAACAAACCACCCAAACCGAAAGTGAAAGCCAAAGGCGGCGTACCCATCACGATGTCATCGCTGCGAGCTTGCAAAACATGGCGCGGCCAAGCATGACAAGCAGACCAAATGTTCAGATGGGAATGGCAGGCCGCCTTGGGTGGTCCCGTGGTTCCCGAGGTGAAAGCCAATACCGCCATGTCGTCTGCTTGCGTGAAGACAGGCGTGTTGCCGGTGGGCAGTGTGGCACTGAGCGATTCAAATGACTGCGCATGCGCTGCAGCGTTGAACGAAACGATCTGGGTTAGTGCCGTGTGTTGTGCTTGCGCAAGCAGCAATTCATCCAGCAAAGCGGCATCACACAATGCCAGCACCGGCTGAGACACGGCCAAGATGTCGCCCAATTCTTTGGCGCGCAACAAAGGCATGGTTGCAACCGCTACCAGCCCTGCTTTGACCACCGCCAACCAGGCCAGCGCACAGCCGATGCTGTTGCCTCCTCGGATCAGGACACGGTTACCGGGTTGCAGACCAAAGGTCTGCGTCAACACGTGTGCACGCTGGTTCACCAATGCCAAGGCCTCGCGGTAAGTCAACGTGTCTGACTCAGAGCGAAACAATGGGCGATCAGCCCAAGCGGCTTGCATGGCACCCCCCAGCAACTGCTCAACCAAATTGAAAGCATCGGAGCCCGAGATGCGGTCATCCATGTTCACAAACACTGGCCATTCAGTGGCAGGTGGCATGTGGTCATGGACAAACCGATCTGCTTGCATCGTCACACCATTGATTTGAGCAAAGATTTGCCAATGATGAGTTGCTGCACTTCGGAAGCGCCTTCGTAAATGCGCAATGCGCGAATGTCCCGGTAAAGCGCTTCAAGCGGCTGGCCCACCAGCACGCCCATGCCGCCGTGCATTTGCAAAGCCATGTCAATCACCTTGCAGGCGTTTTCCGTGGCCACCCATTTGGCCATGGCCGCAGCGCGCGTGTATGTGACCGCTGCAACACCGTCGCTGCCATGGGTGTCTCTGAGCCAAGCGGCGCGGTAAGTCAGCAGCGAAGCGGATTCCAAAGCACTTGCCATGTCGCCAAGACGTGCTTGGGTCAACGGCAAGTCTGCCAAGCGAGCACCAAACATTTGACGTTGTCGGCTGTAAGCCACGGCTTCGTGCAATGCGCGTCTACCCATGCCAATCGCTGCCGCAGCCACAGAAGCACGAAAAATGTCCAATGTTCGCATCGCCAACTGAAAGCCTGAATGGAGTGCCCCCAAGCGCTGATCATGGGCAATGTGGCATTGGTTAAATCGCAAGGTCGCCAAAGGGTGAGGTGACATCACTTGCAGATGCTCGCTGTCATCCAAACCTGTGCAAGGCGAATCCACGATGAAAGCGGTGATGCCACGAGAACCAGCGGACGCATCGGTTTTGGCAAACACGACATAAAAACCAGCCATGCCACCGTTGCTGATCCATGTCTTGACGCCATTCAACACATAGCCCTCAGAAGTGCTGACCGCGGTGGTTTGCATGCTCGCCACATCCGAGCCGGCTTGCGGTTCACTCAATGCAAATGCAGCGATGGACAGCCCTTGTGCCACCTGTGGCAGGTACTTGCTCTGTTGAGAAGCAGAGCCCGCCAATGTGATGGCACCACTGCCCAGCCCTTGCATGGCAAATGCAAAATCAGCCAAGGGCGAATGCCAAGCCAAGGTTTCCCGAACAATGACCAGCGAGCGCGAATCCAGTTGGTCCAGTGCACCACCCTGTGAGCGCGGGACACAGTAGCGCAGCCAGCCACCTTGCGCCAAGCGGTGAACCCATTCTCGACATGCAGCCCTGTCATCGCGCTCGTCGACTTGTTGGTTTTGAACCCACTTTGACAGCGAACTTGCCAGTTCGCGGTGATGCGTTTCAAAGAATGGCAAATCCCAAGGGCTGTTCATTCAATTTCCTTGGAAGACTGGATGCTGCTTGGCGGCGAATGCTTCATAAGCACGGTGAAAATCTTGTGTTTGCATGCAAATCGCTTGGGCTTGCGCTTCGGCCTCGATCGCTTGATCCAGCGACATGTTCCATTCTTGGTGCAACATGGTTTTGGTCATGCCGTGTGCAAACGTCGGACCTTCTGCCAATGAAGTGGCCCATTGCAATGCGGCTTGGGTCAATGCGCTGGGCTCATGGAGCTGGTTGAAAAATCCCCAAGCGAACCCTTCATCGGCGGTCATCGCTCGACCGCTGAACAGCAACTCACTGGCCCGGCCTTGTCCTATGACGCGAGGCAGCAAACTGCACGCACCCATGTCAGCCCCGGCCAAACCGACACGCGAAAACAAATACGACACTCGGGCTTGAGGCGTACCCAATCGCACATCACTGGCCAAGGCCAGCATCGCACCTGCACCCGCGCACACACCGTCAATCGCTGCCACAATGGGTTGGGGACACAGTCGCATCGCCTTGACCAATTCGCCTGTCATTCGTGTGAAGGACAACAACTCGGGCATGGTCATGCGTGTCAGCGGTGCAATGATGTCGTGCACGTCGCCACCTGAACAGAAATTACCCCCGGCGCCTTGCATCACAATCACTCGAACGTCATTGGCATGACGCAGAGAAATGAACAAATTTCGCAGCTCTGCATACGACGCAAAGGTCAAAGGGTTTTTCCGTTCAGGCCGGTTCAGGGTCACGACGGCCACACCAGTCGGGTGGCATTGCCAATCAAAATGGTGGGCGTGGTAATTGGCCAATGAACGGGTGTCGGGGTGCATCGGGCTGTGTGTGGGAATGAAATGGTTCAAGGGCTCTCCAGAGAAGCAAGTTGCACACTGTGTTGCTTGACTTGACCAAGCAGTGCGTGAAGTTGGGACATGTCTTTGCTGTTGAGGTTGGCAAATGCATGAACAATCCAAGCCTCATGACGCTTGGCCATTTTTTTAAACAGTTGGCGACCTGCGGGTGTCAAGCGCACCAACCACGCACGACGGTCATCTGGCAGATTGACCCTCTCAACCAAACCTTCTTTGACCAATTGGTCAGTCACTGGCGTGATGTTGCCGCCGGTCACCATCATGCGGCGCGACAGTTGATTCATCTTCATGCCCTGGGGTTCGCGCTCCAGTTGGGCCATCAAATCAAACCGTGGCAAGGTGGTATTGAATTCATCACGCAATCCGGCACGCACTTGTTTTTCAATCAATTGGGTACAGGTCAGCATGCGCAGCCACAAGCGCAAGGCTTGGGGATGGGTGCTGTGTAAACGGGCTTCAAGGTCCATGGCGGGTCATTGGCTAGGTTGCAGGCGATAGAGCTGATCGCGGCCCGCTTCGTAGGGCTGGGGCCAAACGACGTGACGGCTTGCCAATTTGGCGGCTTCATGCAACGTCCAGTGGGGATTGGCCAAGTGCGGCCTGCCCACGGCACACAAATCCGCCCGACCGGCGGCGATGATGCTGTTGGCATGGTCAGCCTCAGTGATGGCGCCAACAGCCATGGTCGCGATATGCACTTCATTGCGAATGCGGTCGGCAAAGGGTGTTTGGTACATGCGGCCATAGACTGGTTTGGCAGCACGGGTGGTTTGTCCCGATGACACATCGATCAGATCGCAGCCCGCGTCTTTGAACAAAGCAGCGATCAGGACGGCATCGTCATCGGTGTTGCCCCCTGGCGCCCAGTCATGGGCAGAAATACGCACCGCCATGGGTTTGTGGGTTGGCCAGGCGGCACGCATGGCCCGAAACACTTGCAAGGGATACCTGCAACGGTTTTCCAAGGAACCACCATGCTTATCTTGGCGCAGATTGGTCAATGGACACATGAAGCCCGACAACAAATAGCCATGTGCGCAATGCAATTCCAGCCAATCAAACCCAGCGGCGTTAGCGCGCTGCGTTGACGCGACAAATGCATCCAACAGTGCTTGCATCTCGTTTTCAGTCATCGCCAACGGGACTTGGTTGTTTGGGCCATACGGCACTGCGCTGGCAGCCCACAATGGCCAATTGTTCTCAGGCAAAGGTTCATCAATCGATTGCCATCCCAGCTGGGTGGAGCCTTTGGCCCCACTGTGACCCAGTTGGATGCCGATGTGGGCTTGTTGCTGGTGCACAAACCGGGTGATCCGCTCGAAAGATTGCTGCTGTGTGTCATTCCACAAACCCGGGCAGCCGGGTGTGATGCGGCCCTCAGGTGTTGGGCTGGTCATTTCAACCATCACCAATCCCGCACCTCCCATGGCGCGGGCGCCGAGGTGAACCAAATGGAAGTCACCTGCCACGCCGTTCACTGCGCTGTAAGTGGCCATGGGCGAAACCACAATTCGGTTTTTCAAACAGATGTCGCGCAACTGAAAAGGCATGAGCATCGGCGCAATGACCTGTCCACCTGACAACCATGCCTCATAGGATTCAAGCCAATCACGGTCACGCAGCCGCAGGTTTTCGTGGCTGATGCGTTGCGAGCGTGTCAGCAACGAGTAGGTGAACTGTTCAATGGGCATGTGGGCGTAGCGGCCCACATGTTCAAACCACGCCGTGGAATTGCGCGCCGCATTTTGAATTTTCAACACCTCGACACTGCGCCTGTCTTCATAGGCTTTCAATACATCTGGCATGGAAGCATCAGGATGTGCAGCAAATGCATGGGCCAAATCAATGGCATCTTCAAGAGCCAGTTTGGTGCCGCTGCCAATCGAGTAGTGCGCGGTATGGGCCGCGTCCCCCATCAGCACCACTGGTACCGAGCTGCCATCGGGATGAATGACAGAGTGCACCCAATTTTTGCAAATCACTCGGGGAAACTGAATCCAAATCGCCGAGCCACGCAAGTGAGAAGCGTTGCTCATCAGAGCGTGACCGCCAAGGTATTTCGCAAACAATTGCTGACAAAACGCAATGCCTTCTTCCTGCGAGCATTGGTCAAGCCCGTGTGCACGCCACACTTCATCTGGCGTTTCCACAATGAA